>JBLIDK010000019.1:0-39862 GCA_047632595.1 Sphingobacteriales bacterium | reverse complement strand
GGAAACGTTGTGTTTGGAAAAAAGACACCCACCCCATGGCAGTCATTTCGAACGGAGTGCAACGAAGAGAGAAATCTTCCTTCATTTATGAAAAATGTATTATTAAAGTTATTAAATTAAACAATCATGAGTTATAAATTTAATAAACGTGTAATCTTTATCTCGATTTTAAGAAATGAGTAAGCGTTAAGGAAGATTTCTCCCTACGGTCGAAATGACTATCTAGTTTGAGTAGTCCTGCTTATCATAAGTGATAAATACGGTTTAAGTTTGAGTTAGAGTCTTGAGGGAGTTTATCAGTTTTAGCAAGAATCAATACAAATGTTTGAGTGAGCCAGGAAACGTTGTGTTTGGAAAAAGGACACCCACCCCATGGCAGTCATTTCGAACGGAGTGCAACGAAGAGAGAAATCTTCCTTCATTTATGAAAAATGTATTATTAAAGTTATTAAATTAAACGATCACGAGTTATAAATTTAATAAACGTGTAATCTTTATCTCGCTTTTAAGAAATGAGTAAGCGTTAAGGAAGATTTCTCCCTACGGTCGAAATGACTGTCTATTTTGAGTAGTCCTGCTGATCATAAGCGATAAATACGGTTTAAGTTTGAGTTAGAGTCTTGAGTGAGTTTATCCGTTTTAGCAAGAATCAATACAAATGTTTGAGTGAGCCAGGAAACGTTGTGTTTGGAAAAAAGACACCCACCCCATGGCAGTCATTTCGAACGGAGTGCAACGAAGAGAGAAATCTTCCTTCATTTATGAAAAATGTATTATTAAAGTTATTAAATTAAACAATCACGAATTATATTTTTAATAAAATTGTAATCAAAACTTCGCATTTAAGAAATGAGTAAGCGTTAGGGAAGATTTCTCCCTACAGTCGAAATGACTGTCTATTTTGAGTAGTCCTGCTGATCATACGCGAGAAATACGGTTTGAGTTGGAATTTAAGTGTGAGTTCTGAGGGACAAATGAGTTTTTCGCATGAGTAACTCGCTCTTGCTCGTTACTCACACTCAATACTCATTTGTGGAGTTGGAGGGAATCGAACCCTCGTCCAAACACGGTGTTAAACCGCCTTCTACATGCTTATTTTCGTATTAATTTTCATGGCAATCAAGGTCCCGAAACCCACCTAATAAAGCCCCTAGCTACTTTGTTTCGCCTGTAGTTCGTAGCAACCTACCAGCTATTCTCGCATTTCGACGCCTCTATTCAGTCCCAGCAAGAAGGGTGGTACTGAGAGACGATGACTATTCTAAACTATTGTTTAGGCAGCCATGGCAAAATTATTTTCGCCAATTAAAAGTGTGAAAGTTTTTTTCACGGGTAATACCAACAACACCCGGCATGCTTACGATAAAATCGTCCGGCCTGTCGAAACCTGACAACCCCATAATTTTATGCAGACTAGTAAAATAAGAACAAATTCTCTTTTACAATCTCAAAGCTATTAAATATAAGACAGTTTATCTTCAAGATTGTTTATTATTAAAAATAAACAAAAAGGCCATAATGAAAATGGTTTTTTCATTATGGCAAAATAGCTAAACTTTTTACTTTCTTTTAAATTGTTGCGCTAGCCTGTAACCACTATAAAATCAATATGTTATAAAAATATTGAAGAATTTTACAATTTTTATCAAGCAAATTGCACTTAGAGTATCAAAGAACAATCAATAATTATGAAAAATGTAAAATCATATTTAATTCCAGCTTTAATGGTAGTGCCATTTTTAACAATGGTTTCTTGTAAATCAGATAAAGCTGAGCAATCTTCAAAAGCGAAATTTTACCTAACAGATGCTCCTGGTAATTTTATTGAAGTAAATGTTGAAATTTTAGAAATTGAAATTACTACAGATGGAGGTGAGTATACCGTAACGGCAACTTATGATTCAGTTACAGTTACTAAAACAAACGTAAGTGTAACAACTGGTCAATTAACTACCGTAGATACTTTGCAATTCTAAGAAATTTATTTATTGAATAGTAAGAGGTGGCTAATTCTTTATTGGATTAGTCCCCATCTACTCCATCAAGATCTATTTCATCTGGAGTATTATCATCATTGTCGTCATCGTCGTCCATAAAGGCTTCCATTTCGGCAATTAATTTTTTACCCACTTTTACTAGGTAGATGGTATCATCAGTTTCAATTCGAACAGCCTCAACCATTTCTTTGGCGGCATTCTTAAACTTAATAATATCTGAATTATCATACCCCAAAGGAAACTTTGTGGTCAATAATTCTAAAAGCTCTGGAGTCAATTTGCTATAATCAATGATTTTGTTTGTCATCGTTAATTCTGTTTCAGGGCCTAATATTAGAACATGAAATCTAAATTATTAGCATAAAATTGAAAAAAAATTTAAAAACAATCACGCAGGTTCACTTAAACTATAGTGATTCAGCACTTAACGGATTAAGATAATTTCTTCAGTTGTAATCTTATTACTTGTGTTTTGAAGTCGATCCACAATATAATACCTAAATTGAATGGTGTCACTTCCTGCAAATGCCACATTTACCTTGTGCTCAATTTCACCAGTAACACTAACAAGGTTTCCATCTTTATTTAAAAAAGGAATTCGACCATTAAAATCAACAGTGTCTATTTTGCCATCTGAGTCTGTAATTGTGACTTTTTTTAATTCCCCATCCGACTTTTCAAAATACTCAACAAATAAATTAATATTGAAAGGAGGCGTGTTTTCATTTTCCTTTAAACCAATATTAGCATCCCCATCTTCAAACGAGAAATTCAATAATATTAAGCTGTCTTTACCGGTATTTCCAGTATTTTTTATCTCTGAAGAATCGAAAATTCTAGGGATATCACTCAGGTTGTCAGTTGGTTTACAACTACAAATAGTAATTAATATAAAAATGAAAAGTGAAACTCTCATGCAATAAAGTTAAATATTATCACTAAAATTAACGTATTCGCATTAGTTTTGATGTAAAATCAGCTATCATTCCACAAATAGATAACATATTTTCAATTAGTTCAGATGCCGAATTTGAAAAACTAGCCTTAGAGACCTACTCATTTCAAGTGCTGAACAATCCAATTTATAAGGAGTTTTGTGCTCATTTAAATCAGAATAATCCGCGTAGACTAAACGAAATTCCGTTTTTGCCTATACAATTTTTCAAAAATCATCAAGTTTGCTCATTTCCTTCAAATGAAGCAGAATCTATATTTCGAAGCAGTGGAACCACAACTGAAACAAAAGCTGAGCACTATATTAAAGACCTAAGTGTTTACAATAAGAGTATTGTTTCTGGCTTCAAACATTTTTATGGCGAATTAGCTGACTATACAATTCTTGCCTTGCTTCCAGGCTATCTGGAGAAAAAAGATTCATCCTTAATCTATATGGTGAATCATCTATTTGAAAATGGCGCACATAAAAACAGTGGGTTTTATCTAAATCAACTGGATGAATTAAAGAAAAATTTGATTCATGAAATACAAAAGGGTAGAAAAGTGCTGCTAATTGGAGTAACTCATGCTTTACTTGGCCTAACTAATATTCCTTTTTCAGATAAATTCAAACAACAATTAATTGTTATGGAAACAGGAGGAATGAAAGGTCATGGGAAAGAATTAATTCGAGAAGAACTACATTCTACCTTAAAAGAAAAGTTTTTTGGTGCAGAAATTCATAGTGAATATGGAATGTGTGAAATTCTGTCTCAAGCCTATTCTAGAAAATCTGGTATGTTTGCCACTCCACCATGGATGAAGGTCATTATTAGGGATATAGCGGATCCTTTTGCAAAAAAACCAGCGAACAGAACAGGTGGAATTAATATTATTGACCTGGCAAATATCAATAGTTGCTCATTTATTGCTACTGATGATTTAGGCAGAATGTCAACAAGTGGAGAATTTGAAATTTTAGGAAGGTTTGACAACTCTGATATTAGAGGCTGTAATTTACTACTTTCATAAATGGATTTTTTAGAACCAACCCTTAGTGCCTACGTAGATCAACATGCATCTGCAGCTTCCAAATTATTGGATAAAATAGATAGAGATACTCATAGTGATGTGCTATTGCCACAAATGTTGGCAGGACATATGCAAGGAAGAGTCCTTTCGATGTTGTCTCATATGATCAAGCCAGAACGCATTCTGGAGATTGGTACCTATACAGGTTATTCAGCTCTTTGCTTTGCGGAAGGGTTGCCTTCATTGGGTAGAATTGACACAATTGATGTGAATGAGGAGCTTGAAGAAAGAGTTCGAGGATACTTTAAAGAATCAATGTATTCTGATAAGATTCAATACCTTATTGGTAATGCCTTAGATATTATTCCAACTTTAAAAGATCAATTTGACCTTGTTTATATTGATGCAGACAAAGAAAACTACTCAAATTACTACGATTTGGCAATCGA
The DNA here is from genome assembly GCA_047632595.1 of Sphingobacteriales bacterium. Classification (GTDB taxonomy): domain Bacteria; phylum Bacteroidota; class Bacteroidia; order Sphingobacteriales; family Sphingobacteriaceae; genus JBLIDK01. The sequence continues at coordinate 35,448 of JBLIDK010000019.1, read as the reverse complement.
TAAAGTGAAACCAGGTGGTTTTATTATTGCCGATAATGTTCTTTGGAGTGCTAAGGTTTTAAATGAAAAGCTAGACAAGGATACAAAAGCGCTTGTAGACTATAACCAAAAGATACATACTGATTCTAGAGTTGAAAACGTTTTACTACCTATAAGAGATGGTTTACTTGTTGCAAGAAAAAAATAGTCGTTCATTATTAAGTTTGGGACTCATTTCACTGTTTCTTTTGTCCTCTTGTTCCAGTGTTAAGATTAAATACAGTCGTACGGAATATATAGACAAGTACAAGAAGATTGCAATTAAGGAAATGAAACGTACAAGTATTCCTGCCAGCATAACTATGGCCCAAGCGGTAATTGAATCCGGAAACGGCAACAGTTACTTAAGCCAAAAAGCAAAAAATCACTTCGGAATTAAATGCCACAGTACCTGGAAAGGCCCAAAGGTTTATAGAGATGACGACAAAAAAGATGACTGCTTTAGAAAATATGCGTCACATTTAGAATCGTTTAGAGACCATAGTGATTTTTTACTTAAAAGGCGTTATGCATTTTTGTTTGATTATGAATCTACAGATTATAAAGCATGGGCACATGGTTTATCAAAAGCTGGATATGCAACCAATCCAAGATATCCAGAAATGCTAATACGAGTTATTGAGGATGAAGAGCTTTACAAATTAGATAAAAAACAAAAACGAACTCTCCAACCCAAGCCAAAGCCAATTCCAGAAGAGAACGATCATAAACAAAAGGAAATTGAAGTGAAAGGCGATGATATTCCTAACGCTTTACCAAAATCTACAATCGTTACTACTGAGAGGTATCATACTGTGAATTCCGGAGAAACACTTTATGGAATCTCTAAAAAGTATAATTTAAGTGTCGACAAACTTAAGGCACTAAATAGTTTGACATCCAATAATCTTGACATTGGTCAAAAGTTACTGGTAAGTCAAGAATAGAGATTAGATTTTTCTATAAACTCAATAACCTTGTCACTTATAATATACTTTACGCTTTTATTATTTTTGATTGATTTTCGAATAAAACTGCTTGAAATTTCCATCAAAGGTGCATCAACCCAGTGAATATTTGGAGTGGTTTCAATCGATTTTTGCCCATATCCAGGTCTTGGATAAACATAAATTTGATAATCTCTCAATAGCACCTCAAAATTTTTCCATTTTTGAATAGTAAGAACATTGTCGGCACCCATAATAATGGAGAAATCAATTTCTGCTTGTGTTTCTTTTAAATAAATCAAAGTATCAATGGTGTAAGAAGGAATGGGCAAGTTTACTTCCACATCACTTACACGAAGTTTTAAATTATCCTCTCCAATTGCTAGTCTTGCCATTTCTATTCGGTCATAGACATTAATAAGGCTTCCTTGTTTTTTTAGGGGATTTTGTGGACTTACTACGAACCAAACTTCATCAAGGTTGGTATGATTCACCATGTAATTGGAAATTATTAAGTGTCCAACATGAATTGGATTAAATGAACCAAAATATAATCCCACTTTTTTCATCGAAATACTGTTATTTGTTTAATAATAACGTAAAAGTACAAAAATCACATTGAGGTATATTGTATTTACTATTTGAACCTATAATTAATTCATGTAAATTTGCTTATCCAAGAGAATCAGATTGGCAAATAACTATAATCATATTAGTGAAGAAGAATTGGTTGAACTCCTTAGAAATAAGGATCGCAAATCGATGGAAATATTATACGAAAAATACAATGTTGCCATATTTGGTGTAATAAACCGAATTGTTCAATCACAAGAACTTGCAGAAGATTTGGTTCAAGAGGCTTTCGTTAAAATTTGGAAATCATTTGACAGCTATAGTTCTCAAAAAGGAAGACTGTTTACTTGGATGATAAACGTATCAAGAAATCTAGCTATAGATAAACTTAGAAGTAAAAGTTTTAAGAACAATTCTAAAAACCAAAACATCGAGGATAACGTATTTATAATAGACAACGTTAAGAATCACAAATTGAATTCTGATGTTGTTGGGCTGAAGGATTTAACTGAAAAGCTCAAACCAAATCAAAAAGAAATTATCGACTTGGTATATTTTAGCGGATATACACATGTTGAAGTATCAGAAGAATTAGGTATTCCTCTTGGAACGGTGAAGACAAGTCTTAGAATGGGATTAATGGAACTGAGAAAATATTTTAACTAATGAGTAGTGAATTAAATACATATCTGGAATCCGGGGTATTGGAGTTATATGCCCTAGGAATGCTCTCCGAAAAGGAGATGATTGAAGTGGATAATGCTATTTCAAATCATCCTGAATTGGAGGCGGAATTTGGGCAGTTGTTAAGCACTATTTCAAAATCTAATAAAGCTGTTGGAAATGCGCCTAGTGATAGGGTAAAACGGGCAATTCTTACGGAAATTGATGAATCAACATCAAAAGATACTAGTACAAAAACAGGTGGAAGAATTATTTCTTTAAAAAGTGATATGTTTCATTCTATTTCTGCTGCTGCTCTTATCACAATTATGGTATTGAGTGTATTAGCAAACCTAGTGTTGTTTTCAAGTTACTCTGGCTTGAATGAAAATTTGGTAGCTATGCAACAAGAAAAGCAAATCTTCATAAACAGAACGAATGTTATTGCATCTGGAGTTGAGGCTGAAAAGAAACACTTGGTATGTAAGGCAAGTTGTCAAATGGTGAAATTGCAAGGCTTAGAAAATTCGCCTGAGAGTTATGCAATGGTTCATTGGGATACCTTAGAATCACACTTGTATTTAGAATTCTTTGATCTTCCAAGTCACAATATTGATTATACGTACCAGTTATGGGCATTAAAAGATTGTAAGCCAATTGATGCAGGAATTTTCACCTCAAATGAAGAAATTCATATACTAAAAGAGATGAAAGATATTGCGAAGGCAGATGCTTTTGCAGTAACTATAGAACCTTCTGGCGGTAGCGTAAGCCCTACTATGGATCAAATGTATCTTTACAAAGAAATTAACACAATACACATAATTATCTAAAACTCCATCAATCCTACTCAGGCAGACCGATGGAGGTTTTTTTGTTTTGGTATTTTCTTGCTCCTCAAATTACAACTAAACAAGCCCAACCCACATTGTCATTTCGAACGGAGTGTAACGAAGAGAGAAATCTTCCTTACGGTGGGCAACAATTATTTTAAAAGTGAAATGCCTTAAGGCAACACGATGTATAATTTAAAAAGCTTAAAAGCAACACCCCGCTTTTAAGTATTAGGTAAACCTGAAGGAAGATTTCTGCCTACGGTCAAAATAACCCACTAGAAAGGGTGGTTTTAAACTTTGAACCTTGCAAGCCCAACCCACATTGTCATTTCGAACGGAGTGCAACGAAGAGAGAAATCTTCCTTACGGCGTGTAACATTTATTTTAAAAGCGAAACCGAGTTTGAAATTAGCAAGCTCTCAAATTAAACAGGAGTGTTGTCACACGATGCAATCTCTCGACAGCTTTCCTTGAACCCCTGCTTGCGCACGAGCGGGGGTTCGTACTTAAATGAACCTTTAAAAGGAAGCTTGTTCTTCCATCCAAAAAAAGAATTGGGCTTTTAACCGTAATAAGTTACTTTAGTGTTTAATTTTTAGCCTAATGAACAAAACTTTTCCCTCCATTTTAATAATTCTATCTGTTTTAACCTTTTGTATCTATTTTACATCTTGCAAAAAAGACATTGATAAACAAATTGAATTAGAATTTTATAATCCTGAAGTACTAGATCCGAATTCTATACATTTTAATCAGGTTTTAGATACAAATGAACGCTTACCTTTTGTAGTGCAGGTAAGTAATGGATCTGCCGCAAGAGTGGAAAGTGCCACCTTAACAAGAATTAATGCTGATGGAAGAGAAGAGGTTATTAATATTGAAGCCGAGCCCAATATAATGACCAGTTTCGCAAAAAATAAATTTTTTGGATCAATTGAAGGGGATATTTACACCGGTAAAGCTGCAGGAATAGAAAAATTAAGGTGTACTGTAACTGATATTCATAATAGAGTTACAACCGTAGAAAAAGAAATTGAGGTGGTTCTTGGAGGCCCACCTTTAGAGTTTAAGTCATCATTTAGGTTGGTTCATGCGGAAAAGCACCTGCAGGGGGCAAATTGCGCACAACAAGGACATAGATTTAACCTAATATATCGGGACAAAAATGATATTCTTTTACAGAAGTTTATTGAAAATATAGATTCTGAGATTGATACATTTTATGGTTCATGGACGGGTTTTAATGAAACTAAATTTGTTTTTGTAGAAAACATAGACCCACTTAGTGTAAATCAAGGAGCACTACAGACGGCCTATGAAAATGGAGCAAAAATGGACACTGTTTTACGTCCAGTAGTGGGAGAAATGTATGTTGTGGAAGTTGCACCAGGACTTGGTTATTTAATATTGGAAGTAAGAGAAATAAAACCTACCTCTGAGTTATGTACGCAAACATTGGGTGAGTATCAAGGAGAAATTAGCTGTGACTACTATTACAGTAAAAAGAATTTTTACGAATAGTTGTAAGTGCAAGCATAGCGCTCATAAAACACTTAATAAAAATTCAGTTCGTAAATTCTTTATTTTTATTGCCCAAAATGGCCTTATTGAAAAAAAGGGTAAATTTGTGGTCAACTAATTTTTATGAGTAAAATTTTAACACCAATTCAACTATTCTTTATTCTTTTCCTTAGCTACTTTTTTGGGCTTTCAGACTTGATGGGCCAAAATAATTTTCAAAGGGAATTACCAAGTTTTGGGCAAAGTGGAAATAATACAGAAGTGCGAGATATTGGTTATGTAGTTTCCTATAATGAGAGAGATACCAGCAATAGGTTAAAAACCTTTCATTATTTACTAGATTTCGAGGGGGATTTATTCGCTGAAATGTCATATAACCTTAATGTAATTCAACAAACAAGTCATAAATCTTTAGGAATTGGTAAGGATTTACTTGTTGTTGGCGCGGGCTTTAATGGAGGTACAACTAACTATGGTATCTTAAATAGATTTGATTTAGTTAATAAGGATACTGTTTTTACGATTTTCAAAGGCGGATCAGGGTCACTTAATAGGTTTTATCGTGATATGGATTTGTCAGAAACTAAAATTGCAATAAGCACTGATATTGGAGAAACCCTAAGCGGTGTAGTTTATTACGATTTTAAAGGCAATGAATTGGGCATTGACTCTTTCCAATTTAATGGGGAGGGTTTTGACTTTCTGGAAAAAATAAAATTCACCTCTGAACAAGGTGTGGTTATGGCTGGGATGACAAGAACACCTAGAGAAGATCTTTCGGACGCTTTAATTTGTAAAATAAATTCAAATAATCAAATAGAATGGGAACGTGTTTTTGCCTATAAACCAGAATGGGCGGATATTTACAAAGTTTTGGAAGTCTTGAACAATGGTAATATTTTTTTAGGGGGTTACAGCTATCCATTAAGTGGAAATGAATTCGTAAATTATGTGAAAATTCTGGATAAAAACGGGAATGTGGTTGTTGATAAATTTGTACATATAGATTATCAAAGAATGGCAATTTGGAATAGCGTATTCTTAAAAGAAAAAAATGAGGTAGTTATTTTATCATATGGGAAGAAAGATGATATACAGAAGGATGATTATCAAATTGTATTAACAAAATACAATGAGAATGCAGAAATTATTTGGCAACGTGAAATAGGGCGATATGATCGGCATGAACAAGGCTTTGGACTTTCACAAACTAGCGATGGAGGGTTTCTAATTTCTGGGAGTATAAGTAAATTTGATGAAAACTATTTTAATACTACTCGTAATGTGTTAGTTATAAAAGTAGATGAATGTGGGTGTCTTGTGCCAGGTTGTGACCCAAATTGTGAGTTAACAACAGGTACTAAGCCAACATATTTTGAACGTATTATCACCGACGAATTTGAGGCTATTTATCCAAATCCGGTAACTGATTTGGCAACATTTAGGTATAATTTATTGGTTAATAGTGAGGCTCTTATTCAAATATTTGATCCACTTGGAAAGATCGTTTTGGAAAGAGAGATTAAAGACAAAGGAGAATTACAAATTAATGTAAGCAAATTCTCATCTGGTATTTATCACCTCAACGTTACGTCTAGCGATGGATTAAGATTAACAACACAAAGTTTCTCGGTGGTACATTAATTAATAAGTACCCACTATTTTAACAGCATCAATCTCATTATAAGATTCAACTGCAGGGCTGTTAATTGCAATTCTTATACGATTACTTTTGAAAGATTCACTTGGTATTTGAATTTCAAGAATGCTGCTTTCATGGGCAATAAAATTAGCAGATGAAGTGTAAACTTTTTTCCAATTGTTCGTTTCAATATTATTTATGTAAACAGTATCTATTGCCCCAGGGTTAAAGGTCTCAAAAATTAAAATTTGCTTAATAAATTGAGAAGTGTCAAATTCGAGTACTAGGTGTTCTCTTTGTCCATCTGCAGTTTTTGATGCCCATGCGGTAGTTAAATCGCCATAATCAGGATACGTGTTTTCAGCCCCTAATAATTGCATCGCAGACCAGTGCGTTGTGCTGTACTCAGAACTAAAGTCAATTACTTTATCAGCATACTGGCTTAGGTTTTTTAACACTACTGGCTCTTCCATTTTTGACTTTTTGCAAGCTCCAAATAAAGCTAAAAATGAGATAAGTAAAAGAATAATGTTTTTCATTTTATAAAGTTAGGAATAGTTTTGCTTAATAATTACATATGTTACCTCAACACTATGCTTTCATTTCGAACGGAGTGTAACGAAGAGAGAAATCTTCCTTACGGTGGGAACAATTATAAATTAGGGCGAATTACCAAAGAGCTATACGATGTATGATTAAGGAAGCATAAAGACAACACCTCGCTTTTGTGTATTATGTAAACCTGAAGGAAGATTTCTCCCTTCAGTCGAAATGACCCAGTAGAGAGTTTGTTGCAAATATGGAATGCATCAAGGCTTCGAAGAGCCTCTGCTATAAATACAGATTTTTTTTAAATTACAACTCGACATATTATAGTTTTCTGTTTGTTCTGAAAGAACCAACTAGAAAAACTTTATGGCGAGTTTGTAATTATTACTCACGCTGATAAGCGATAATAACAGTTTCAGTTTTGAGCAAAAAAAAGCCCCTCCGACTGAGTCGGAAGGGCTTCAAAATAATTTAATAAAGTCTTAAACTTGAACAGCAACTTGAACTACAGGAGCAGCAGCCATGATTTCATCGCTAGCATCTGATTCAAATTCTGAGAAATTTTTCACAAACTTATTTGCTAATAAATTAGCCTTCGTATCGTATGCCTTCTTGTCGCTCCAAGTATTACGTGGGTTAAGAACCTCATTTGGCACATTCGGACACGTTGTTGGCATGTCTAAGCCAAAAATAGGGTGCTTTTCGTAGGTAACATCATTAAGCTCTCCAGCTAATGCTGCGTTAATCATATCACGAGTATGCTTAAGTTTCATTCTACTTCCAACTCCAAATGGACCGCCTGTCCAACCAGTATTGATTAACCATACATTTACATTATGCTCCTTCATTTTTGCTCCAAGAAGGTCGGCATATTTAGTAGGGTGTAATGGTAAAAATGCTTTTCCAAAACAAGCAGAAAAAGTTGCTTCAGGATCCACAACACCTGCTTCAGTTCCTGCAACTTTTGCAGTGTAACCTGAAATAAAGTGGTACATCGCCTGACCTGGAGTTAACTTAGAAATTGGAGGTAAAACACCAAAAGCATCTGCAGTTAAGAAGAAAATATTTTTTGGGTCAGTTCCAATTGAAGGATTAACCGCATTTTCAATAAAATGAATAGGGTAGGCAACTCTTGTATTTTGAGTTTTGGTGGTATTTGTAAAATCTACTTCCGTAGTACCTTCATAAAACTCAATGTTTTCTAAAAGAGCTCCAAACTTAATAGCATTATAAATTTGAGGTTCTCTTTCGGCAGTAAGATCAATACATTTTGCGTAGCAGCCTCCTTCAAAGTTAAAGATTGAGCCATCGGCCCAACCGTGCTCATCATCTCCAATTAAAGGTCTTTCAGGGTCAGCACTAAGTGTAGTTTTACCTGTTCCACTTAAACCAAAAAATATTGAAGTATCGCCTTCTTTACCAATATTGGCTGAGCAATGCATGCTTAAAATATTTTTCTCGTGTGGAAGAATAAAATTTAGAACTGAGAATATTCCTTTTTTAATTTCACCTGTATAACCAGTACCACCAATTAGAATAATTTTTTTGGTAAAATTGATAATTGCAAAATTGTGTTGTCTAGTTCCATCAATTTCAGGCGTTGCCATAAAACCAGGCGCAGCAACTATGTTCCATTCTGGAGCAAAATTCTTGATTTCCTCTCTTGTAGGTCTCAAGAATAAGTTGTTTGCAAAAAGATTTTGGTAGGCAGTTTCAGTAACTACTCTAATGTTTAGCTGATGTGTAGGGTCTGCGCATGCATAAGCATCTCGAACATAAACTTCTTTACCACTTAAGTAAGCAGTAACTCTGTTGTAAAGAGCATCAAACTTTTTTGGGTCAAACTTGATGTTTATATCGCCCCACCAAACAGCATCTTCAGTTTTTTCATCACAAACAATAAAACGATCTTTAGGAGATCTACCAGTAAATTCACCAGTATCAGCTGCTAATGCGCCAGAATCAGTTAAAACTGCTTCTTGATTTACGATTGCTTCTTCAGCTAGTTCTGCGGGAGTTAAATTCCAATAAGCCGCAGCTACGTGCTCCAAGCCTAAGTTTTTTAAATTGGCACCATGGCCTTTATGTCCGAATTCTCTTATCATTACTGACAAAATGTTTTTAGTTAAGGGCACAAAGGTAAGTATATTCTAAGGTTCAGACTATATTAACCTATTGTTAAGGTTTTTTTTTACATTTCTTTTTTAGCTCAATTTTGTTTATAAATCTTAAATGTCAAAAATCCAATACTTATAAGTAGTTATTCACGTTTTAGGTAAAAATTATCGTAATTTTGCACACTGTTTTGCCAATGAAAAAAGGAAATATCATATTATCTGTGTTTTTTATACTTATCCTAAGTATTGGATGTAAATCTAAATATCAAAAACTTTTAGATAGCACCGACTTAGATAAGAAGTATGCAAAAGCGATTATCTATTATGAAGATGAAAAATACTTCAAGGCACTTCCGCTTTTGGAAGAATTAACAAGTGTTTACAGAGGAACAGATAAAGGAGAAAAAATAAACTACACGTTTGCTTATTGTAATTATGGTTTAGGAGATTTATTATCAGCATCATACTACTTCAAGCAATTCGCAAAAACATATCCAAAAAGTACTTATACTGAAGAGTGTTTGTATATGACGGCCTTTTGCAATTATCAATTATCCCCAAAATATAGCTTAGATCAATCTGCTACCTACCAAGCAATCGAAGCATATCAGTTGTTTATAAACAGGTTTCCATACAGCGAGCGAGTAAAAGAATGCAACACACAAATTGATGAGTTAAGAGATAAATTGGAGCTAAAATCGTTTGAAAATGCGAAACTTTATGTAACTATATCTGACTTTAAATCAGCAATAATAGCATTAGACAATGCATCGGAGGATTTCCCAGATAGTGAATATCGAGAAGAAATGGAGTTTTTGAGAGTAAAAAGCCAGTTTTTATACTCTAAAAACTCAATTCGTGCGAAACAAGTAGAGCGTTACCAAAAAACTACGTTATTATACGAAGAATTCGTAGATTTGTACCCCGAAAGTGAATACTTAAGGGAAGCGGAACAATATTATGTTGACGCTAACAAGGAAATAAGTTCATCTGCAACTATAAAATAAAATGAATAGTAATTACACTAAGACAACTGCACCAGCAAAAGCAGTAACAAGAGATTTATCAGAGTTAGACACTGAAACGGAAAACATCTACGAGTCACTTGTTATAATTGCAAAGCGTGCAAACCAAATTGGCCTTGATATTAAAGAAGAATTGCACGAAAAATTACAAGAATTTGCTTCAACTACAGATAATTTAGAAGAGGTATTTGAAAACAGAGAGCAAATTGAAATTTCAAAATATTACGAAAGAATGCCAAAAGCGGTTAATATCGCTATTCAAGATTTCTTAGATGGTAAAGTTTACCACAGAAATCCAAATAAAACTGAAGCTAAATAAGCTTTTGTTTAAAGAATTTGAAAACTTGCACTGTTTGGTGCAAGTTTTTTTTTGACTTCTTTTTTCTAAATCATTGCTAAGTGATGTTGAGAATAATAACTTTAGAACATGGATTTGAAAGGTAAAAAAATAGTTCTTGGAATAACTGGAAGTATTGCCGCTTACAAAAGCGCCTTTCTTGTTAGAGAGCTAGTGAAAAATGGGGCCGAGGTTAAGGTTATTATGACCAAAGACGCCACCTCTTTCATTTCACCATTAACCTTAGCAACCTTATCAAAAAACCCTGTCTATTCAGAATTTGTGAAAAATGAAAATGGCGAATGGGTAAATCATGTTGATTTAGGATTATGGGCAGATTGCCTACTAATTGCTCCTTTAACTGCTTCCACTTTGTCGAAAATGGCTACTGGCCAAAGTGATAATTTGCTTTGTGCAACCTACCTTTCAGCAAAATGTCCGGTTTTTGTGGCTCCTGCCATGGATTTAGATATGTATCAACATCCTTCTACTAAAGAAAACTTAAAAACATTAAAAAGCCACAATGTACGGGTGATAGATTCAACTTTTGGAGAATTAGCAAGTGGTTTAATAGGTGAAGGTAGAATGGCCGAGCCAGAAGATATAACCAGTGTTCTAAACAATTTTTTCAATGTAGACAGTAAATTAAAAGGAAAAAATATTTTAATCACCGCCGGACCAACACAAGAAGCAATTGACCCAGTTCGTTACATTGGCAATCGCTCTTCAGGGAAAATGGGCTATGCAATTGCTAACAGGTTGGCACAAATAGGAGCGAATGTTTTTTTGGTAAGTGGGCCAAGTAATCTTGAAATTTCACACGCAAACATTGAACTTTTTAAAGTGAACTCTGCGGATGAAATGTATAAAATGTGTTCTAGCATATTTGATAAAGTAGAAGTGGCAATAATGTCGGCTGCTGTAGCTGATTTCACCCCCATTACTACAGAAAATCAAAAAATCAAGAAAGAAAAAGACACTAAAACTATAAATATTGAATTAACTAAGACCAAAGATATTCTTGCTGAATTAGGGTCTAAAAAGAAGAAAAATCAATTAATTATTGGATTCGCTTTAGAAACTGAAAATGGCATTGAAAATGCAAAAAAGAAGCTGAAGGCAAAAAATGCAGATGTTATTGTTTTGAATGTATTGTCTGATGAAGGTGCAGGATTTGGGCACGACACAAATAAAGTCACCATCATTACTGCTGCTGATGTGGAAGAATTTGAGCTAAAATCGAAACAAGCGGTGGCTTCTGATATTGTTTCTAAAATTGAATCGTTACTATAGAGATGAAAATTAAAAGAATACTAAGTTTTATTACGTTAATAACCATTTGTGGGATAGTGTTAGCTCAAGATATGAACTGCAATGTTCAAGTATTGCTTTCCCCTAAAATTTCTTCCAGTGATAGGAGATTAACCGTTTTTAATACACTTCAAGGTTCAGTAACCGAGTTTATGAACAATACCAAATGGACAAATGATGTCTTTAAAACTGAAGAGCGAATTGAAGCAAATATTATAATTACAATTACTGATGTTGTATCAATAAATGAATTTAGTGCATCGGCTCAAATTCAGAGTAATAGGCCTATTTATAGAACATCATATAATACACCTTTAATAAATCACAACGATCCAAGTTTTTCATTCTCCTATACTGAGTTTGAGCCTTTGCAGTATTCCGACAATCAAGATTTAACAAATTTGGTAGCCTTGCTATCTTTTTACGCTCATATGATTATTGGTTATGACTATGATTCATATTCATTAAACGGTGGAGAACCTTATTTTACAAAGGCGCAAAGAATAGTTAATAATGCTCAACAAAATGGTTCTGATGGCTGGAAGCCTTTTGAAAATAATAGGAATAGATATTGGTTTGTAGAAAATATGTTAAATCAGGCATTTAAACCCTTTAGAGAAGCAGTTTATGTCTATCACCGATTAGGTTTAGACGTAATGAGCGAAGATGCTGAAACCGCAAGAACTGAAATAGAAAATGCAATTACCTTGATTCAAAAAACGCACGAAGAAAAACCAAGAGCAATGGGCTTACAAATGTTTTTTACGGCAAAAGCCGAAGAGATAGCAAATTCATTTTCAGAAGCTCAGCCTGCTCAGAAAAACAAATTAGTACCAATATTAACCAAAATAGATCCAGCTCATGCGCAAGTTTATGCAGAAATGGTTAGGCGGAGGTAATGGAATCTATGCTATCTTTGAATTGAAATGCTCAAACATTTAAAAATAAAAAACTACGCTTTAATAAAGTCAATCGAAATTGACTTTATTAAAGGGCTCACTGTTTTAACAGGTGAAACGGGTGCGGGTAAATCTATTGTAGTAGGTGCCTTGTCTTTACTTCTTGGTCAAAGAGCAGATTCAAAGTCAATTTTAGATAAATCCCGGAAATGTATAATCGAAGGGGTTTTTGACGTGAAAGACTATAACCTTAAGCAGGTTTTTGATTCTCTAGATCTTGACTACGATGATGAATGCATTGTTCGTAGAGAAATTTCTGCAGAAGGTAAGTCAAGGGCATTTATTAACGATACTCCAACCGGACTTTCTGAACTAAAAAAAATAGCATTACACTTAGTCTATATTCATTCGCAACATGAAAATTTAAGATTAAATAGTGATGAGTATCAATTAAGTATTTTAGATGTTTTGGCCTCAAATGATCAAGTAAAAACAGATTTTAAATCAGCTTTTAAGCAGTATGAAGGAGTTCGTAAAAAACTGCAGACACTAAAATCTCAAGAAAAAACGGATACCGTTGATTTAGACTATTTTCAATTTCAATTAACTGAACTGGAAGAATTTAACTTAAACGCTGTCGAGGATAGTGCATTGGACGAACGATTTCAAGCACTTAGCCACAGCGATGAAATTAAAAGCACCTTAATTAATTCTGTTAATTTACTAGATGGACAAGAGCAATCTGTAAATGAAATTTTAATCGAGATTTCTAAAAGCCTTTCAACAATATCAAAATACGAAAGCTCCTTATTAAGCTTTTCTGAACGAATAAATTCAGTTCATATTGAATTGGAGGATTTGGTGAAAGAGTTTACGGACAAATCAGAAGAGTTTGATTTAGATACCAACGAATTAGCTCAAATTTCTGGTCGATTAGATAGGTTAAACTTACTAATGAAAAAGCAGAAGGTTAGCACGGTTTCCGAGCTAAGTGAAGTGCAGAAACAACTTGAAGATAAGGTAGGCGGTTTTAATAATTTGGAGGAAGAAATTGTTGAGCTTGAAAAGCAACTTTCTAAAGAATGGGAAAGTTTAAAAGTTATTGGTGAAACATTAACAGAGTCTAGAAGGCACGTGCTATCTGATTTGAAAACAAATGTTGAAGGCTTATTATCACAGATGGGAATGCCAATGGCACGTTTAGAGTTAAATTTTGACTCATCGGATGAAAATTTAAGTGTTTCAGGTTTTGATAGAATCCGAATTCTGTTTTCAGCCAATACGGGTGTAGCTCCTCAAGAAATTCACAAGGTAGCGTCAGGTGGTGAGTTGAGCAGATTAATGTTGAGCTTGCAATCCTTAATGGCTTCATTTACTGCTTTGCCAACTATTATTTTTGATGAAGTAGATACTGGTGTTTCGGGAGATATTGCCCAAAAAATAGGCTTTATCATGAAGAAAATGGCAATTAAACACCAAGTATTGGCCATAACTCATCTACCACAAATTGCTAGTCAAGGTAATGAACATATGTTTGTATTTAAGAAAGAAGAAAACGGCATGGTTCAATCCTCTTTGCGAAAATTGGAAGATGAGGATAGAGTAATTGAAATTGCTAAAATGCTTAGTGGTGAATCGCCAACTACACATGCAATAAACAACGCCAAAGATCTTTTAGCTCAGGGCTAGAAACAATTCGAATTAAAATCCACAAATTAATATTACAAGGACTATATTTGTTCTTAAATCAAAGAAACAACCATGTCAAACAATCTTTTAAAAGGTAAAAAGGGAATTATTTTTGGTGCATTGGATGAGAATTCAATTGCGTGGAAAGTAGCTGAAAAATGTCATGCAGAAGGAGCGGAATTTATTCTAACTAACGCCCCAATTGCTATGAGAATGGGAGCAATAAACACACTAGCTGAAAAATGTAATGCAGAAGTTATTCCTGCTGACGTAACTAGTGATGAGGATATTACCAACCTTTTAGAAAAAGCAAAAGCAAAATTTGGCGGTGTTGATTTTGTATTACATTCAATTGGAATGTCGGTAAATGTTAGAAAAGGAAAGCACTATACTGACTTAAACCATGAGTGGATGCAGAAGACCTTAAATATTTCATCAATTTCTCTTCATAGAGTATTGCAGAAAGCATATGAGATGGATGTAATTAATCCATGGGGTTCTGTTGTTGCCCTGACTTACATTGCTGCACAAAGAATATTTCCTGACTATAATGAGATGGCTGATGCTAAATCATTACTAGAGTCAATCACTAGGAGTTTTGGATACCATTATGGTGTGAAGAATAATGTTCGTGTCAACAGCATTTCTCAATCGCCAACAAGAACAACTGCTGGTAGTGGAGTTAAAGGATTTGATGTATTTTTCGACTATGCAGATAAGATGTCTCCATTAGGAAATGCCTCAGGAGAAAGTTGTGCTGATTATTGTGTTTCTTTATTCAGTGACCTCACTAAAATGGTTACTATGCAGAACTTGTTTCATGATGGCGGATACTCTTCAACAGGAATTAGTCAGAGTGTAGTTGACCTAATGGTAAAAGGCGAAACTGCTAAATAAGTTGAACGAAATAAAGGTGAATAAATGAATTTCACCTACCAGGCTTCTAAAATTTCTTATGAAGTTTATGGTGAATCTGGGCCATGGATAGTTTGTATTCATGGTTTAGCTAGCACTAAACTTAGGTGGTACAATTTCGCTAAAAATTTCAAGAACTCGTTTCAGATTTTAATTATTGACTTACCAGGACATGGTGAATCTGATTATGTAAAAGGCTTCTCATACAGTTTAGAAGAGTATTCTAATGTAATAGAGGCGCTCATGATGTCTTTGTCCATTGAAAAATCTACTGTAATTGGTCATTCAATGGGAGCACAAATCTCAGTTGAGTTTGCTAACCTTTTTAAGTCGAGAGTTGAGTCACTAGTTTTAGTTTCGTGCGGTGGAATTGAAAAGTACTCAAATTTTGAGAAGTTTAGTATTTTAATTAAAGCCAAAGGCTTACAATTACTTACCAATTTTCCTTTTTTGATTAAATGGATATTTAGAAAAGGTATACCCACTTGGATTCCTATTTCTACTAAAATGCGGCGTGACTTTTCTGTCGTTGCAAAGAAAATATCTAAACAAAATTTTACTGATTTAATGATTAAGTCTTCCTTGAACTTGTTGTTTCATAACACTATTGAACAGCTAGGTAAATTGAACATACCAATGTTATTTTGCTATGGGAAGCGGGATGGATACATCCCAAATATGAAATTTCATCAAATAGCCATTGAAGAAGTGTTAGAAAATGCCTTAAAAGCTAATAAAAAGGCAAAAGGATCAATCTTTTTGAAATCGGGACATAGGCCGCATGTGCGTGAACCTCAGATATTTCATTCTAAAGTGCGTGAGTTTTTAATTAATCTCGAAAAGGGGTAAGCACTTTATTTAAGTAGCCTGGAGCATAACGCATTCTACTACCGTACCAGCTAAAAAGTTCGCCATCCACTATGCATACTTCAGTATCAGGTAACAGTTCTTGGTAGATTTTTACATGCTTTTCGTTAAACTTGAAAGGTTCTGTACTTAAAAACAGAACATCTGGTTTCATCTCTTGTAATTTTTCCACTTCGATTGATGGATAACGATTATTCTTTGATGATTCAAACAGGTTTTTAAATCCACACTTTCTTAATAAACTACCAATATAAGTGTTGCCAGCAACAGTCATTATTGGATTGTTCCAAATTAAATAGACTGCAGTTTTAGGCTTTCTTAATGGTTCTAACTGTTTAAAATCGCGCTTAATAGATTCAGTTAATTGATAAGCTGAATCAGGTCGAGCTACAATTGATCCGATTTTCAATATCATATCAAAAGCATCTTGCACGCCATTCACATCAGTTACATATACTGGTACAATGTTTTGAAGCAAGTCAACTACATCTTTCTTGTTTTCTTCTTTATTGGCAATGATTAAGTCGGGGTTTAGATTACGAATAATATCGATATCTATGTTTTTAGTACCACCAACTTTAGGGATTGTAGAGGTAAAATCTTTAGGATGAACACAGAATTTGGTAACGCCAACCATTCTATGAGTAATTCCAATATCATAAAGTAGCTCTGTTTGCGAAGGGACTAATGAAATAATTCTCTTTGGAGAAAGAGGAATTTTCAAAGGCCTATCAACCATATCGGTAACAAAGCGTGTAAATTCTGACATTACTTAAATACTTCAGTTTGAACACCGTCGTTTAGCGCCCAAACCATATATGGATGTGAGTCTTGATGTAGAATATTACCAAATTTATCAATTGCAATGATACCACCAAAACCATCATACTCTTTCATTTCAGAAAATGTACGATTTGCACTTTCTTCAAGAGTCATTCCATCACTAACTCTTGTTACAACTTTTACTGCTAATCCAGCACGCACAATATCCTCACCAACTCCAGTGCAAGAAACACCGGCATCATCATTAGCATAGTTTCCTGCTATTGTGCAAGAATCACTAACTCTTCCAACTCTTTCGTAGCCTTTTCCACCAGTTGAGGTACAAGCTGCAATCATCCCATTAGAATCAATTACTACACTGCCAACAGTTCCGGTTTTAACACCTTTTTGATTGCTTTCAAACTCATCAATTCTTTCTTGAGTTTTAACATCAAACATTGTAAAGCCAGCATTTCTAGCAAAATCACTTGCCCCTTGGTCGGCAAGAACTTTGTCTTCTTCCTTCAAAAGTTGTTCTGCTACCAAAATTGGGTTTTGAACATCTTGAATATTTATAATTCCACTAAACTCTTTTGTTTTTCCATCCATAATAGATGCGCTCATTCGGATTAACCCATCTTTTTGAATCCTAGAACCAATTCCAGCATTAAATAATGGGCAATCTTCAAGCAATGTACAAAGAAATATGGCAGTTTCTAATGCGGTATGACTTGTTAAATAAGCCTTACCTTGATCAGCAAAATTGGCTAAAGCATCTTGCTTCGCTTTTTTTACTGAGATGTCAGTATCTGATTCACTGAAAAAACCACCGTGAATTATAAGTTTAGGAGTCATTAATCTAAATCTTGAGCAACTTTTTGTTCAGTTTTTGAAATCGGAGCAGTTTTTTTACGCTTACGTCTAACAATAGAAACTGTTCTTGTCTTTAAATTAATTTTATCGTACATGCTCATTACATGAACACATAAATTGGTAATTGAAATTGGTTCTCCAATATTAATATCAGTGATATTTGTATCTGTAATGCCTCTTCCATCAACTATCATTACAAGTCCAGAACCAATAGCTTCTACGAAATGTCCTTTGCTTATTAATAATCCAGTATCTTCTCCTAGTCCAATTCCTAATAATCTTGGATTACTAACAACAGCTTGAAATAATCTACCTATTCTACCTCTTTGTACAAAGTGAGTGTCAATTACTACATCGTTGATTAAATCAAACCCACCAGTAATTTTAATTTCGCCTTTTAGTAAAGCTTCACTATGACTACCTTGATAAATCATTGTATTTGAGCAAACTGCGGCACCTGCTGATGTTCCAGCAATTACGATCTCTGTGTCCTCGTAACGTTCTATTAATGTGTCAGTAAATCCTGTACCACCTAAAATAGAGCTAAGTCTTAATTGATCACCACCGGTCATCATTACTACATCACACTTTTTTATTCTATTTATAGTATCTTTAGAGTTAGCTTGTTCCCTTTTAGTAATGTTCATAACATTCACTTGGGTTACTCCTAAATATTTAAAAGCTTTATCGTATTCTTGACCTACAGCTTTCGGGATACGAGATGCGGTTGTTAATACTTCAACTATAGGATTGTCCTTACCAGATTCTTTTATTATTCTTCTAAGAATTCCTTCTTCAAAAAAGTTAAGATTGGTGGGTTTGTCAAATTCATTTTCTGTGAAGCTACCCTTGTCGATTGAACCTCCAATTATGATTAACTTGCCTTTTGGTGTCATATTTTGCCTAATTTTGGCTGTAGCGCTCAAATATAGGGGGAATAATTTTGTTAACGTTGATTTTAGACACTAATCTTATACAAGAGGTACAGAAAATTTATACCTTCATGGACATATAACTAGAAGATGAAAATATTAAGTATACAAGCACTAAGAGGACCGAATTATTGGAGCGTTTCACGACCAAAATTAATTCAGATGCGTCTTGATTTGGAGGAGATGGAAGAACTTCCTTCCAATAAAATTCCTGGATTCTCGAAAAGACTTCAAGAGTTTTTGCCTAGCTTGTTTACCCATAGGTGTTCACCAGGTCATGAAGGTGGCTTTTTTGAACGGGTAGAGGAAGGAACTTGGATGGGTCATATTATAGAACATGTGGCCTTAGAAATTCAAACTCTTGCGGGAATGGATACTGGTTTTGGACGAACTCGTTCTACAAAAGAACATGGCGTGTACAATGTTGTTTTTAGTTATATTGAAGAGCAAGTAGGATTGTATGCCGCTGAAGCGTCTGTAAAACTAATTCAGGCACTTATTGATGAAACCCAAGATAAGTATGATCTTGATGGCGACGTTATGAAAATGCGTGAACTTCGAGAGCAGCAAAGATTCGGGCCAAGTACAGGGTCTATTGTTCAAGAAGCAGTTAATAGAGATATTCCTTTCTTGAGATTGAACAAAAGTTCATTGGTTCAACTTGGTTATGGTAAGAACCAATTGAGATTTAGAGCGACAATGACTGATAAAACAAGCAGTATTGCTGTTGATTTAGCTTGTGATAAACGTCAAACAAAAAACATTTTAGAAGGTGCTGAAGTAGCAGTTGCAAAGGGAGAAATAATAAATTCAATAGATGATCTAGATTGGGTTATTAAAAAAGTTGGATATCCTTTAGTGTTTAAACCTATTGATGGTAATCATGGTAAAGGAGCAACAATTAACGTTTTAACTAGAGAAGATGCTATTGAGGCATTTAACTATGCAAAACAATGGTCGCGTTGGGTAATTGTTGAAAGCTTTATAGAAGGGTTTGACTTTCGAATTTTAGTTATTGATAACAAAGTGGTTGCTGCTGCACAAAGAGTGCCTGCACATGTTGTTGGAAATGGAAAAGACTCGGTTGAAAAATTAGTTGAAGAGGTTAACAAAGATCCAAGAAGAGGCTTTGGGCATGAAGAGGTTTTAACCGAAATCGATTTGAATCACCACAGTCTTGAGTTACTGAAAAAGGCAGGGTATACAACTAAAACAGTTTTACCTAAAGGAGAAATTTTCTATTTAAAGAAAACTGCGAATTTAAGCACCGGTGGTACGTCAGTTGATATAACAGATAGTCTTCATCCTTACAATATTTTTATTGCCGAAAGAATAAGTAGAATTATTGGATTGGATATTTGTGGTATTGATATTATGGCTTCAGACTTGTCAAACCCAATTAGTGAAAATGGTGGTGTTGTACTAGAAGTAAATGCGGCTCCAGGATTTAGAATGCATTTAGCACCTTCTGAAGGTCTGCCAAGAAATGTTGCTCAGCCAGTAATAGATATGTTGTTTCCTCCAGGAAAACCATCTCGTATTCCAATTATTGCAATCACAGGAACGAATGGGAAAACTACTACAACTCGTTTAATGGCGCATATGATTAAAAATGCAGGATATAGAGTTGGTTTTACTACATCTGATGGTATTTATGTTCAAAACTCAATGTTGAGTAAAGGAGATACAACCGGACCTAGTTCTGCTGAATTTATTTTAAAAGATCCAACGGTTGAATATGCTGTTCTTGAAACCGCAAGAGGGGGTATCTTAAGAAGAGGATTAGGATTCAAGAAGTGTGATGTTGGAATTATAACTAACATTCAGGAAGACCACCTAGGTCTAAAGGATATACATACTTTAAAGGATTTAGCACGTGTAAAAGCGGTGGTTGTTCGAAGTGTTAAAAGAGACGGACATGCTGTTCTGAATGCAGATGACAAGAGCTGTGTTGATATCGCAAAAGAATTGGATTGCAACATCGCTTATTTTAGTATGGATGAGAATAATCCAGTGCTAAAGAAGCATTGTAAAGCAGGTGGCATTGGCGCAGTATATGAGAATGGATACGTAACAATTTTACGTGGCGATTGGAAAATTAGAGTAGAAAAAGTTACGACTATACCACTTACATTTGGTGGAAAGGCAGCTTTCCAAATTCAAAATTGCTTAGCAGCAACACTTGCGGGATACCTAAGCAATATAAGAATAGAAACCTTAAGATTATCTCTTGAGACATTCACACCATCTGCTGCACAAACTCCTGGTAGAATGAACATATTTGAATTTAACAAATTCAAGTACATGATTGATTTTGCGCATAACACTTCTGGATTCTTAGCAATAAAAGACTTCCTTTCTAAAATTGACTCTCCGAATAAAATTGGAATTATTGCTGGAACTGGAGACAGACGAGATATTGACTTAATTGAATGCGGGAAATTGGCAGCAGAAATGTTTGACCATATAATTATTCGTCAAGAACGTCATTTACGTGGTAGGACCGAAGCAGAAATTGTTGGATTTTTAATTAAAGGAATCAAGAAAGCTAACCCTAATGCTTCTTATGAGGTGATTCCTTTAGAATTAGATGCAATTCGTCATTCATTGGATTTAGCAACCGAAGGAGCTTTTATTACTTGTTTAAGTGATGCAATTAGTAATGCAATTGACGTAGTACAAAGCTATATGGATGTTGAAAGTGGATTGTCATTTGATTTGTCAAATGATGAATTAAGTACTAAGGAAAGAGCTAATCGTAGAGAACAAATTAATAAGAGAACTGCGGAAGTAAATTTAATCATTCCAAAGGATGATGTTGATGCTAAATTAGAACAGTCTAAAACCGAGGATTAAAAGTAGTTTATGAAAATTCTAATTTCGGTAGCTATTATCTCGTTTAACGAAGAGCGAAACATTGCTCGATGTATAAATTCAGTAAAGGAATTTGCAGACGAAATAGTAGTTATCGATTCTTTTTCTACCGATAAAACAGTAGAAATTGCCAAAGACCTTGGAGCTAAGGTGATAAACCAAAAGTTTTTAGGGTATATTGAACAAAAGAATTTTGCGATCACACAATGTGCACACAAGATTGTTTTTTCTATCGATTCGGATGAAGCTCCTGATGAGCGCTTAAAGAAATCTATTCTCGAAGTTAAAAACAACTTCGATGCCGCAGGTTACTCGATGAACCGCTTAACTAAT
Organism: Sphingobacteriales bacterium; assembly: GCA_047632595.1. Lineage (GTDB taxonomy): Bacteria > Bacteroidota > Bacteroidia > Sphingobacteriales > Sphingobacteriaceae > JBLIDK01. Next base: position 13,765 of record JBLIDK010000019.1, on the reverse strand, counting down.
TATTGTGGAAAATGGATTCGGCATTGTGGTTGGTACCCTGATGTAAAACTTCGTTTATGGGTGAAGGATAAGGGTGAATGGGGAGGGAAAAACCCTCATGATGAATTTATAATGGACAAAGAATCAAAAGTCAAACACCTTAAAGGAAATTTACTTCATTATAGCTATTATTCTATTAATCAGCACAGCGAACAAATTAGTAATTTCACTGACATAAGTAGTTTGTTGATGTTTGAAAAAGGAAAGAATGCATCCTTAATTGAGCTTTTTATCGGACCCATGGTTAGTTTTATGAGGAATTATGTTCTAAAACTTGGGTTTTTAGACGGATTCTATGGTTTGGTTGTTTGCGGTATGACTGCTCACAGTAAGTTTCTTAAAATGATAAAATTGAGAGCTCTCAATTTAGAGACAAAAAAATAGGTCTTTACCTATAAGATAAAGACCTATTAATTGATTTATAGTTTCGTAATTATTGGATAATTACTCCGCTAGCTACAATATTAATTTTCCTTACGGGCTCTTTTATTTGAGCAATTTCTTCAGCACTTTTACCTTCATCTTCTGCAAGATGCTTTAGCTCTTCAACGTCTGATTCTTCCATCATGGCTTCACCTTCAAGAACAACTTTTTTACCTGCACAATCCATAGGTATAAAAAATTCATAGTCTTTAAACTTCACCATTACTTCTTGGTTGTCATCAGTTTTTACTTTCATCCAACATCCTTTCATTTGGCAAACTTGAGTAATTTCGCCGCTTATTTTTGCAGAGATAGTATCTTCTTCTGAAGATATTTTATTACTTACAGTTTTAAAAGAAACTACTTCTTTGTCGCTTAATTCTGCACCAAAAGTTTCACCAACAATCGCTTCAGTTTTATCTTGTTTTGGGGCTTGGTTACACGCATACATTATCGCACATACCAAAATGCTAAATATAATTCTCATAGTGTATTAGTTGTTATTTAAAATAATTGGCAGGCCATCTTCACCACCTATAATTACTACTTTCGAATTTGGAGATGTTGCCAGCTTTTCGGTTGCTTCAATTCCCTTCCATTTCAAAAGTTTATTAGAAATCCCTAAGGTCACAATATCTTGAAACTCCTGAATACCCTTAGCTTCAATTTTCTTTCTCTCCGCTTCTTTGATTTCTTTGGTGATTTTAAAATCATACTCTAATGATTCTTGTTCTTGTTTTAATTTCTTTTGAATAGCCTCGCTAATTTGAATTGGAAGCTCCACAGAACGAATTAGAATCGCATCTAACTCAATGTGGTTTTCGATTAAAATTGTTTTGGTCTTATCATAAATAGCCTTTTGAACCTCTTCACGTTTTGTAGAATACAATTCTTCGGGGGTATAGCGACCTATTATTTGACGAGTTGCAGATCTAACTTCTGGTTGAATTATTCTAAATAAATATTCTGAACCTACAGTTTCATGCAAATACCCAATTTTAAGAGGTAAAGGATTGAAACGAATTGAAATATCTACTTTAATAGGTAAGCCATTTGAAGATAAAACATCCATTGTTTCCTGTGTCTCGTGCTTACGGCAATCGTAAGTAATTAGTCGGTTCCAAGGTGCAAAAACATGAAACCCTTGTCCGTAAAGTTTATCTTTATCTACTCCGTTACTAAAAGTTTTAAATAATACTCCTTGTTCACCTGGTTTCAATACGGCTGTTCCACAACTTCCTATTGAAATAATAGTAATTATAAGCACTGCAATAATTACTGCAGAGGTGATTTTTTTATTATCGTACATTTTTACTTGTTGGTTTTAAGTTCAGACTTCAAATTTAGCGTTATTTTATTAGCTAAGCTGAAGTTATCCGTTGTATGGGTATTGGTTTCACTAATTGTATTAATCGGTGAAAAAGCTGCTGCACCAATTATCTTTTCAATGTCAATTGAAAAATTTAGCTGTACTAGCGATTGATCGCTCGGAATTTCAATATTTATAGTGTCGATTTTCTCATTATATAAAGTGTCTGTTCCCGTATGGTAGGCTAACAAGAACTCCTCTTGATTATTTTTTAATTTCCCCTCTAGCAAGATAAACTTATATCCACTGTTCCAATTCCAATGCATTCCTTGAAAAACGCTTAAAGCATGACTATTTTCATAAACAGAAGGGTCACTTGTGTTTTTTGTCGTGGGAATACCAATGGCATAAGAAAAAGAAGTATAGTTGCCACTTTTCACACTAAATTTATATTCCTTTTGAGCTGATAGATCTATGAGTACTTCATCACTTACCAATGTTGTAGAGGATGGACCTATTAATTTTATGTCTGATAAATAGAACTTAAAGTCACTTAACTTGATACTATCGTCCTCATAGGATACATACTTATCAAATAGTAAATTTTCAGCATTAGACTTTAAATTAAACTTAATACTCAAATTTTTATCAGAATTTGTCGAATCTACGTCTTCCTTTTTACAAGCAAAAAATGCAGATAGTATAAACACAAAAATTAAACACTTCATTTAGAGGTTATTTTATGATAAACACATTTTGGATATTGTCTCTAACTTTGTCAGCAAGTGGTTTTTTATCAAAAACAGGTGTCTTAGTTTCAGATTTTAAATCCAAGCCATTTAAAAACGCTGGATAATTAGTATCTATTGTAATTTTGTTTGTACTCCCTTGACTGATTAGAAAATCGTGATATAAAGTAACTTCTGTTGCGTAAGGATCTGTGCCTAAAATAATATCAAGAACTTTATTAGCACCTGTACCGCCGGTTGAATCAACTTTGCCTTTAAGCACTAAAAATTTGTAGCCTTGTTGTAAATCCCAGTACATGCTAGGTGATTTAGGGGATAAAGCATGTGATGGTGAAAATGCAGTTGGTTCACCATGATTAGTAATACTATCAATACCTAAGGTGAATTTAATTCCTGTGTAATTCCCAATTGGTATATTATTAAATGAAAAGAATTCACCATTAGGATGTACTAGTAAATAGGAATCATTTATTTCATGGGCAATTGAATCTGTACCAGTTAAAAATTTAATGCTGCTAACATAAAAGTCTGCTCTATCAAGAAAGTAAGTTACTCCAGCATTATCTACATATTTTTTTGATAAGAAAAATGTGCTCTGACCTGATTTTGGTAGAAACCTTAAAGTGAAATCATCGGTGATTTGAGGATTTTCTTTTGAGCATCCAGAAACAAATAATAGCATTATGCTACCCAAAAAGAAAAAAATGAAGTAATTTTTCATGCGGAAAGGGGGGATTAAAGTCTAAAGTTACAAAAATATAAGTTTAATACTATCTGATAACTCTATCACTTCCGTCAAATTCAGGAGACTGCATAGAAACAACTTTCAATGGTTTTTTAGAAGTAACTATTAAACCATGTATAACATTTGGTGGAATAAAATACATCCTTCCTTTTTTCATCTCATATTGCTTCCCGCCCATAAATAAATCGGCTTTGCCAGAAACAACATATAATTGTTCTGTATGTTCTTGGTGAACGTGAGACCTTACTTCTTTTTTAATCCAAATCAAATAGGTAGTTGAATAAGGATCCGTATACAATTGTTTAACTGAAGTATTTTCAAATTTACCTACAGGCTCAATATCTTTTAACGAAGTGGCCCTTTGTCCAAAAGCAAAAAAGGAAGTAAAAATAAAAATTAGTAGGAATGATGACTTTAGCATAATGTAAATAGTTTAGGAGGCAAAATTAATCAAATCAGCTGACTAAATAGAGTGTCTCTATTAGAAGGTGTGAATATTGTGCTAATTAGTCTTATTTTTTGCATTTAATTTTAAGTAATTTGAACTTTAAATAATTAAATAGGATATTCTGTTTTAAATAATAGGAAACAAAATTTAAACTAGGTATAATATTTGTAATAAGTCTAATTATAAACCTCATCAACTGAATGATTTTATCTGTTATTACTGATTTAGTAAGTACTTAATTAATGCATCACGGGTACTGCTATTTTTGGCGACCAGAAATATTATGGACTCATGTGTTGTCGGATTTGTTGATTGTATTAGCTTATTTAAGTATTCCGATTACATTAGTTTACTTAATTAAAAAGAATAGAGATATTTCCTTTAGGTGGGTATTCATTGCATTTGGATTGTTTATAATAATGTGTGGATTAACACATATTTTGGGAATTATAACCGTTTGGTACCCAATTTATATGTTTGAAGGAGGAATGAAAGCTATAACTGCGGTAGTTTCAGTAATAACGGCAATGGGATTAATTAAAATTATACCAGACATACTTGCCAATCCAAGCACAAAGATGCTTCAAGACGCTAACGAAAAGTTGCAACTTGAAGTTAATAGAAGAAGAGAAATGAACACAAAATTAGAATCCATTACACAAGAGCTTTTTACTTCAAATTAAGTGTTGGAGAAGTTCGCTTACATAGCTTCTCATGATTTGCAAGAGCGGCTTAGAATGGAAGGAAGTTAACTAGGCTTGATTGAACGAAGATATAAAGATGAAATAAGAGAAAAGAGAAAAGAGAAGAGAGTTTTTACACTTTGCCGTTGATGGTGCAGAGAGGATGAAAGAATTAATCCAAAACCTGTTACAATACAGCAGAGTTGGGACAAAGAAATTGGAATTAGAAGAATTTAATCCGGAAGAAGTTATTGAGACTGTCAAAACTGATTTGGAGGAACTTGCCTTAGAGAAAAACGGAAGTATTACCTTTAACAAACTTCCAGGCATAAAGGCTGACAAGATTCAATTTTCGCAACTAATTCAAAACCTAGTTGCAAGCGCTTTAAAGTTCAGTAAAGAAGAGGTTAAGCCAAGAATAGAGATAAAATATATTGCGGAGGAGGAATTTCATCATTTTGTTGTGGTTGATAATGGAATTGATGAAAAGTATAAAGATAGAGTATTTGAAATATTTCTACGCTTACACGCGAGGGATTAATTTGCCGGAACAGACTTAGGACTTGCGGTTTGTAAAAAAAAGTTGTTGAGAGACATGGTGGAAAAATGTGGATTGAAAGTGCCATTGGCGAAGGAAGCCAATTTCATTTCACAATCTTAAAAAACATAAAACTTAACTAATGAAAATAGAACCAGTAAATATTTTGCTAATTGAAGACAACGAAGGAGACATTCGTTTGGCACAAGAAGCTTTAAAAGACGGAAAAGTCGCAAATGATCTTCAAGTTGTAACTGATGGACAGGAAGCTTTGGATTATTTGAATAATAGAGGGCAATATACTGATGCTATAAGACCGGATTTTATTTTACTAGATCTAAATCTTCCAAAAATTAATGGAATTGAGGTATTAGAAAAGGTTAAAGCTGATGTGGAATTAAAGAAAATTCCAGTAATAGTTTTGACAACATCAGAAAGAGAACAAGATATTTTAAGCGCATACAATTTGCAGGCAGACTGTTATATTAAAAAACCAGTAACCATTGATAAATTTTTAGAGGTGGTTCAAATTCTGGAAGATTTTTGGATTTCAATTGTAAAACTACCAAAGGAATAAGCCAAAATGGCAAGGTTAAATATCCTACATATCGAAGATAATTCAAACGACGCTAAGTTAATTTAAGAGTTAATTAGTGGGTCGGATAAAATAAGTGCGAATTTATCTCTGTTGTCTTATATTCAAGATGCTCTGCTTATTCGTGCTGGGAAAGTCTTCGATGTAATTTTGTTGGATTTAAATCTTCCCTATACACAGGGTGAAGAATCTTTTGACTTATGCTTTTCACATTTTCCTTACACCCCTATAATTATTACCTCAGGAATTATAGAAAGAGATACGGCAAATTCAGTTTTAAATAATGGAGCTTTAGATTATATTAGAAAAATCTAAACTAACTAGTCTTGTTTTAGAACGTTCCATTTTAACCTCCATTGAGCGCAGTAGAATGCAAATGGGCTTATTTCGTAGTAAAAACGAAGTTGTTGATCTCAAAAACCAGCTTACCGAAGCCGTTTCAGATTTGAAGCAAAAAACGAATGTTGGAGAACTTAGTGAGCAAAAGATAAATGACTTTACTTACTTGTATACGCACAATTTGCGAACGCCCGTAGCCAATATCTTAGGAATTATCAGTTTAATGGATGTGGAGGATTTAGGCTCCGACTTCAACAACCGCTTATGTATAAGATTAAGTAGAGCTTAAATCAACTTGATATGAGCCTAAAAGAGATTTCAAGACTTTCTTTATCTGATAGCGCAATTATAGAGAACTATGAGGATAATAATTATAGTGGTATAGACTTAGTTTACACCACGTAAAACATCCATTAGAGGAGATGTTTACGTCGATAGGGAGTTAGATAAAGGAACGAAATTTTCGATACATGTTCCGATAGATATTAAACAAATGACATAGATAGTTGGCATAACTATTGAGCTTTTTTTTTTCGTAAAAATCTAGAGGCTATGTTTGATTTTATGAAAGTATTATTAATAGAAGACAATCCAGGTGATGTTCGTCTTACTCAAGAAGCTTTAAAAGAAGTTTTGAAGTTCAATCTGATCTATCAGTTGTTTATGATGGTGAATAAGCAATTAATTCCTTATAATTAATTTTTTCTCCTAGCCCAATTAGGCTATTTCTATATTCCTTTTACAATCTTACTAGAGATTATTGAACTTCATATATTATGCTTAGGCCTTAATTTTTGTCCAAATTTTCAAGATTCAGGTGTTTTTTATTCGATTAAATTCGAAAGAACCTAATAAAATGAAATACTCTCAGTGTATTTTTTAATTTTGCAGCATATTAAAGATGTAAATTATGTACAAAACATTACAGCCAGTTCTTCAAAAAGAACTAAAGGAAATTGAAGAAGCCGGACTTTATAAAAAAGAGCGAATTATATCTTCTGCTCAAGCCGCAGATATTAAACTTTCTGATGGATCTGAGGTAATTAATTTTTGTGCAAATAATTACTTAGGTCTTTCTTCAAACCCAGAAGTAATTAAAGCTGCAAAAGAAACAATCGATACTCATGGTTTTGGAATGTCGTCAGTAAGATTTATTTGTGGTACTCAAGATATTCATAAAACACTTGAGCAAAAAATTTCGGAATATTTAGGAATGGAAGACACCATTCTATATGCTGCAGCATTTGACGCAAACGGAGGGCTATTTGAGCCACTTTTTGACGTGCGTGACGCAATCATATCAGATTCATTAAATCACGCTAGTATAATTGACGGAGTTCGTTTGTGTAAAGCGCAACGTTATAGATACAACAACAACGACATGGCTGATCTAGAAGCCAAATTAATTGAAGCTAAAGATGCTCGTCATAGAATTATTGTTACTGATGGAGTGTTTTCGATGGATGGAACCATTGCACAATTAGATAAAATTTGTGACCTAGCCGATAAATATGAAGCATTGGTTATGGTAGATGAATGCCACAGTACAGGTTTTATAGGTAAAACCGGTAGAGGAACACACGAATTGAAAAATGTAATGGGTAGGATTGACATCATTACAGGAACATTAGGTAAGGCTCTAGGTGGTGCATCAGGTGGTTTTACTGCAGCAAAAAAGGAAATAGTTGATATTTTACGTCAGAAATCTAGACCTTATTTATTTTCGAATACGGTTGCTCCAAGTATTGTTGGTGCTTCAATCGCAGTTCTTGATTTATTAAGTAAAACAACAGCTTTACGAGACAAACTGGAAGAGAATACAAAATACTTTAGAACAGAAATGACTAAAGCAGGATTTGATATTAAACCAGGCGTTCATCCAATTGTACCGATTATGTTATACGATGCTTCACTTTCTCAAAAATTTGCAGCAGAATTACTAAAAGAAGGCATTTACGTTATTGGTTTTTATTTCCCAGTTGTTCCAAAGGATTTAGCTAGAATTAGAGTTCAGTTAAGTGCAGGGCATAATAAAGAGCATTTAGATAAAGCAATTAAAGCGTTTACTAAAGTTGGTAAAGAGTTAGGAGTGTTGGATAATGTCACTAATTAATAAAGTAAATGAGTTTAAAACGGAAATTGATAATCTTCAGGTTAAAACCAAAGAAGACGTAGAAAATTTCCGACTAAAATTTCTTAGCAAAAAGGGTTTAATACCGGCATTGTTTGTTGATCTTAAATCTGCCACTGTTGAAGAAAAAAAGACCTTAGGTAAGGTAATTAACGACTTAAAGCAACTTGCGGAGCAAAAATGGAATCATTTCAAAGAAGAAATGGAATCAAGTGGTGAGCAAGATACGGAGTCAAAAATTGATTTGACTTTACCTGGTGAACCTTTTGATTTAGGAAGTAGACATCCAATTTCTATTGTAAGAAATCAGATTACCGAGATTTTTTCAAGAATAGGATTTGTGGTATCCGAAGGTCCAGAGATTGAAGATGACTGGCATAATTTTTCAGCCTTAAACTTTCCTGAAGAGCACCCTGCAAGAGATATGCAGGATACTTTTTTTATTAAAACTGATCATGCTGAGAAACCGGCGTTAAGAACACATACTAGTTCAGTACAGGTTCGTGTCATGGAAAACAATAAGCCACCAATTAGAACCATTTCTCCGGGGAGAGTTTTTAGGAATGAGGCTATTTCTGCACGTGCACATTGTATTTTTCATCAAATTGAAGGATTATATGTGGATGAAGGGGTTTCGTTTGCGGATTTAAAGCAATGCTTATTTTATTTCGCGCAAGAGTTTTTTGGCAAAGACACCAAAATTAGATTTAGGCCATCGTATTTTCCATTTACTGAGCCAAGCGCCGAAATGGACATTTATTGGGGCTTAAACTCTGAAGCAGATTACCGAATAACAAAAGGCACTGGCTGGTTGGAAATTTTAGGCTGTGGAATGGTAGATCCAGAAGTTCTTAAAAATTGCAATATTGATCCAGAAAAATACTCTGGTTTTGCTTTTGGAATGGGGATAGAACGAATAGCTATGCTTAAGTATCAAATTAAAGATTTGAGAATGTATTTTGAGAACGACTTGAGGTTCTTGCGTCAATTTGCGAATGAAGTATCTTAAAACTCTTTCTATAATATCGGCACTAGTGATTTTAGTTTATAGCTGTAAAAAGGATAATCAAGATTCTGATTTGGTGCCTGCGGTATTTGTAGACATCACAATCGATTTAAACAATCCAGAATACAATAGCTTAAATAATTTAGGTGGTGCAACTACACTTATTGGAGGAGTAAAGGGAATTATACTATTTCACTCAACCTCTGATGAATATTTTGCCTACGAACGTAATTGTACTTTCGAACCAAGTAATACTTGTTCAACTGTTAGTCTTGATAGTGTGGGTTTTCAGGCAACTGATTCGTGTTGCAATTCAGTATTTCAATTGATGGATGGCTCCCCAATTGGTGGACCAGCTGTTAGGCCCTTGGTTCTCTATAATACATTTCTAAATGGCTCACTATTGTCTATAACAAATAATTAACGCAGAAGAGTAATAGTACCCCTTCTATTAAAATTATTTGATGTGATAAGATATGCATAAACTCCAGGGTCATAATCACCACCATCCCATTCAAAATTAGGGTCGTTTGTCGAAAATACAATTCCACCCCAACGATCAAAAATCACAATCTTAAACCCGTAAGAGCAACCATCTTCAAATTCATTTATCAAGTGGTAGGTGTCGTTTATTCCATCTCCATTTGGCGAAAATGCTGTGGGCGCCGATATGGTTTTCCCATAGTAGCTAGGAGTCACAATAAATTTTATTTTTTTAAAAGTAGTATCAGAACCCCCACAAGTACTATCGTAAGTAAAGAGGTTTAAACTGTACAATAAAGGTGCAGAAATGTTGCAATTGGTTTCTATAAATAAACTACCATTAGCCGCGGCAATACTTGAAAAGGATTCAATATTTCCAATAACTTGCTTGTACTGATCTATTGGGCTTAAATCTGCATCAATAAAAATTTTGTCAAATTCATTTGCATCAACACTCGAAATTGGAATTTCTAAGTTATTTCCAGATTCAATTAAATAATTACTCTTGAATGGATCTTCAAAAACAGGGCTGTCGTTTGGAGGGCTTAATAAAGTAACTTCAACATTTACAGTGTCGTAAAAGTCTCCAGCACATGATTTATTAAGTGCAACATAAGAAATATTTACAACCTCAGAAAAATCAGTATTACAAGGCGGTTTCCAGCAAACTTTGGCATTAACCAAAGATACGCCTACTGGTTGAGCTGGAGTTATTTCTAAATTATTCAGTTTTGTATTGCCAATAGTAACTGAATGTGGTAGAATTTCAATTAGTTCGGTTTCATTTGAATCTGTAGCGGTTAAAACAAAACATTCTTCTTGTCCTACGGTAATAGTTAGCTTATTTCCTTCACTTTCTAAATTGGTTTCAATTGTTGGAGGACTTGGAAAAATGCAGCTTATCACAAAAAATTGGAGCTCACGCCTGACTTCCCCAATTTTAATACCATTGCGATATTCTTCTACTAAAACGGATAGAACATAAGCGCCAATTTCAGTGGGAAATACTGTTAGTTCACCGGTGACAGTGTCTATAGTGAGGTTTGGGGACTTTGCGTCCATAATACTGTCTAAGCTATAGCCGTTTCCCCACGTAGCTCTTGGGTAAGGCCCAGCACTCATAAAACTATTATCGTGGTTGTAAACTCCGGTTCCGTTCGAATTATAGGTATTTCCCTTTAATGGTTCGGTTAAACTAAACACTAAGTCGTCTCCATCAGCATCTCTTACCTCAAAATTATAAATGAATGGAGCGCCTAAACAAACATAGGATTTGGTTTCTAAAGTAAATTCCGGACTATTATTTTCAAACACAACAGGATTTAAAGCTGGATGTGGGCTAGGGATTTCCATATAAAAGGCCATCCCAATGTCGCCAGGCTTTTGAACATTTTTTATAATTGAGTTTCTACAACAGCGCTCCCAACTGAAATAATACCCTGTTAAATTGTTGTAAATGGTGGCTGTCATAACAAAGTCGGCACTATAGTCACGCACTTCAACACATCCAAAATTGGCATCAAAACAATCTTCATCATCAAACTTAACTATATAAGTATCTTTAGTAAACATGAAAATACTATCTACAATTAGGTTAGTAGCTAGGTCGTAAACGCCAATTTTTATAGGGTCGAAGTTAAAATCTGTTTCAACTTCAGGACGGCAATCGCGGTACATTTTTAAGTGTAAGCGATAGTTATCGCCTTCTAAGTATTCATATCTAAAGTTTCCTCCAATTATATGCGTCGCCATAGAATTTTCTTGAAAAAGAAAAACTAACAATAATACATAAATCACTCGAGTAAACATAAGGTGCAATTTATCTAAAATTTAACTGATTAACAAATGAATAAGTGGATATCACATAGCTATGTATTGCCTTATTTTAAAGATATAACAGTAGTTTTGCAGAATGTTTATTGAAAATGTAGAAATAATAGACACTGTAGAAGGTGGAAAGGGAGTAGCAAAAATTGATGGAAAGGCGATTTTTGTAAAAGATGCTATTCCTGGAGATATAGTAGATATTGAAATTTATAAGAATAAAAAGAATTGGTCTGAGGCTAATTTGATGGAAATTAAAAAGCCTTCCTCATATAGACAAGATCCTTTTTGCAAGCACTTTAACACCTGTGGAGGTTGTAGATGGCAACACATGACTTACGAGGGGGAACTTTTTTTCAAAAACAAAAAAGTAGTGGATGCATTAGAGCGTATAGGAGGATTAACAATTCAAGAAAAACGTCCAATTTTAGCAAATTCAACAGACCGACTTTATAGAAACAAGCTTGAATTCACATTTTCAGCTAATAGATGGCTAACAAATGAAGAAGTAAGTTCTGGATTAACTTTTGAGAAAAATGTACTAGGTTTTCATGTTCCAAGAAGATTTGATAAGATTTTTCCAATATCTGAGTGCTTTTTGCAAGAAGAACCGAGTAACGCCATTCGGAATTTTGTTTATGATTTGGCAATTAAAGAAAATCTAAGCTTCTATAATCAGCGGGAGCATGAGGGGTTATTAAGGAACTTAATTATCAGAACCACCTCAACGGGACAGGTGATGGTGGTTTTTGCCTTTGGAGAGCCTGAAATGGACAACATTGAGTTTGTTTTATCGCAGTTAAAAGAAAACTTTAAGGAAATCACCAGCTTAAACTATACTATCAATCAAAAGAAAAATGACACGCTTTTTGATCAAAATATAAGCTGCTTTGATGGTAAAGAATTCATTGAAGAAGTAATGCATACTAAAACAGGTAAAAAGTTAGTTTTCAATATAGGACCAAAAACCTTTTACCAAACAAACAGCTTGCAAGCTCAAAAGCTTTACGAGGTAGTAAATGATTTTGCAGAATTTAATGGAGATGAATTAGTGTACGATTTGTATACAGGAGCTGGAACCATTGCAAATTTTGTAGCAGACCAAGTTAAAAAGGTTGTTGGAATTGAATATGTTGAAAGTGCGATAGAGGATGCTAAAATCAATTCTATCAATAATAAAATTGAGAATACTGAGTTTTTTGCTGGTGACATGAAAGATTTGTTAAATGAAGATTTCATTGAAGCAAATGGTCGTCCAGATATTGTAATTACTGACCCACCACGTGCAGGTATGCACCCAGGCGTAGTTGAGACCATTGAAAAAATGGCTCCTAATAAAATTGTTTATGTTAGTTGCAACGCAAGTACGCAGGCTAGAGATGTGGCTATGCTAACATCCTACGAAGTGTGTATTTCTCAAGCTGTGGATATGTTTCCACAAACTGACCATGTTGAAAATGTTGTATTGTTAAAGAGAAAATGAAAGACAAAAAGCCAGAAAAAATATCTCCATTAAAAGTTTTGGAAGAAGACCTAGCATTCTATAATGAATCGCTGATTGAGATTTCTCGTGATATATTAAACGAGGGCCTTTCAGAATTTCCAATTTTTGTTGCTCACCAACATGAAGTGGAACTTGGGGAACCTATTTTAAAACATGAAGAATTAGGTACAAGTTGGACTATTCATGCAAGTATGCTTGAAGAATTTGTGAAAAAAGGGGTGATTAAAAAAGAACGTGAAGACAACTTCAAGAAAACTTTTAAAGACCCACTTAAATATTGTTGTTTGTTTGTAATTGTGCCAGAGGGTGCAAATTTTGTATTTTCACCGTATAAAGAACAAAATGACTAACGAAAAGGTACTAATCTTAACCAAAAAGCAAATTGAACAAAAGCTCAATCGTTTAGCATACCAAGTGTATGAAGATAATTTTGAGGAAGAGGAGATTGTTGTTGCTGGAATTGAGCCAAACGGTTCGGTTTTGGCTAGTAGGTTAGTAAAAGTCCTTAAAAAAATCTCTAACCTTACTATCAAGGAGATTAAAATTAGTCTGGATAAAAAAGCCCCAGCAGTTGGAGATATAGAGCTAAATATCAATTCTTCAGAATTAGAAAACAAAGTGGTAATACTAGTTGATGACGTGCTCAACTCAGGCAGAACATTAGCTTACGCTCAAACCGCATTAATGAATGTTCGAATAAAGAAATTAAGAACCTTGGTTTTGATTGATAGAAATCACAAACGATTTCCAGTTGCAACTGATTTTAGTGGTTTCTCACTAAGCACGGTGCTTCAAGAGCATATTGAAGTAAATCTTGATAAGGCTGAAGAAGGTGTTTACCTTTCGTAGCTAATGTTATGGTCACACCAATCTTTAATTGTATTGTAATCTACACTCAAGGAGTTAATCACCAAGTCGGCGCGTAAATAAAAGGGCGATCTTTCTTCTA
>JBLIDK010000018.1:0-40267 GCA_047632595.1 Sphingobacteriales bacterium | reverse complement strand
TATCAGCGTGCAGAAAAGACAAAGACGATAGTCTTCTAAGCCAATTGCCAGAAGCCACCACTGAAGGCCTTAATACCGCAGGCTGCATTTTTAATGGAGAAGTGCTTGTTCCAAAAGGCAAACCTTTTTTTCCGGATCCTTTGGTAGTGGGGTATCGTGCTGGATATTTCGGATTAGGAATTGTAGATAGGCGTGGAGAAGTTTACAGAAGTGCAGGGTTTTCAATATCTGATATAAATAAAAGTAATTATTCCCTTGTGAAGGATACAATTGTTGTTAGTTCAAGAAATAGCGATTGTAATTCTAAGTCGAATAATGATTTAAAAAGAAAATTTTTATCAGGCTATGTGAACTTTACTCGATTTGATACCGATCAATGTATTGTTTCAGGAACCTTTGCTTTTAAATGGGTCAGTGGGCGTGAAGAATGTGATACTATTACTATCACAGACGGTCGCTTTGATATCAAATATGAATACTGTCCTTAAAGAACTTTGAACTTTAATTAAATCCTATGAACTTTTTTAAAACTTCCACCTCATTCCTAATTATTTGTCTATTTTATGCACAGCTTCATGCTCAGATGGAGTTGCAATTTGATAGCTCTATTAATACCTTAGAACAAAAATACGAGTATCTTTTTGATTCTTTAGATGTGTAGGAAGTCACATCAGGTTTTTTACTTGATAAGTCCATGAAAATAGGACGGATTTCAAAATTTAGAGGATATAAAACCGCTGATACGGCATTTGCTAATTCTAGTGATATCATCCAAATTGCTTCTCATTTAAATCAATCAAAAACAGATAGAAGTACATTAAATGTTAATCGAGTATTTAACTTTTTCGACATTCAATTTTCAACTCAAGACACAGCTGTAGGACGTAAAATTGAAGCAGTTAACACTTTAAAGAATCTACGTCAGTTTTTAGTGGATATAAAAAGCAGTATTTAGCCATAAAAAAAGGTCCAAGTTTTCACTTGAACCTCATTCATTTGTTTTGTTTAATTAGTTTGGTGGTGTAAACCCCGGTTTTTGAGAAGTAGAAGTCTTTGATCTATATCCTATTCCGGTGCTTGAATCCGGTGAATTTGGTCTATTTAAATCAACCGCATTCAATACTTGTTGTTTCTTTAATGCTATTGTAACAACATCGATCATATCATCAACATAGTGAAATTTCAAATCCTTAATGTAGGTGTTGTTAATTTCTTCAACATCATTTTTATTTCTAGAACTTAAAATAATCTCTTTAATTCCTGCTCGTTTAGCAGCTAAGATTTTCTCTTTAATACCGCCTACTGGTAAAACCTTACCTCTAAGAGTTATTTCACCAGTCATTGCAATGTTTCCTTTCACCTTACGCTGCGTTAATAACGAAGCTAAGGCAGTTAACATGGTGATTCCAGCCGAAGGCCCATCTTTTGGAACAGCTCCCGCAGGAACGTGAATATGAATATCCCAGTTATGGAAATGTTTGTTGTCTATTCCGAATTTCTTAGCATTTGCTTTTAAGAAAGTGTAGGCAATGTTTGCCGATTCTTTCATCACATCTCCAAGGTTTCCAGTTAAATGAAGTCTTCCATTTCCTGGGCTTAGAATGCTTTCGATATATAATATATCTCCACCAACTGAAGTCCATGCAAGACCTGTAACCACACCAGCTTGTTCCAAATCTTGGTACATATCCTTGTCGAAACGAGGAGCACCTAAAATTTTGGCAACAGCATCAGGACTGATTTTCTTTTCAAATTCTTCCTCCATTGCCACTTGCTTGGCAAAATTTCGGACAACTGAAGCAATTTTTTGCTCTAGGTTACGAACACCAGACTCGCGAGTGTAATCTTCAATTATTTTTTCGATTACTTGTTTAGAAAAGCTTAAACCTACTTTTTCAACACCATGATTTTCCTTTTGCTTAGGGATCAAGTGCTTTTTAGCGATTTCAACTTTTTCTTCAATAGTATAACCACTCATCTCAATAATCTCCATTCTATCGCGTAAAGCGGGATGAATGGTATTTAACGAGTTCGCTGTTGCAATGAATAACACTTTGGATAAATCGTAATCAACCTCAATGTAGTGATCGCCAAAAGCAGTGTTTTGTTCTGGATCTAAAACTTCTAGAAGGGCAGAAGCAGGGTCGCCTCTAAAGTCGTTGCCAATTTTATCAATCTCATCTAAAACGAAAACTGGATTAGATGTTTTTGCTTTTTTAAGAGATTGGATAATACGGCCTGGCATTGCACCAATGTATGTTTTACGGTGACCTCTTACATCAGCCTCGTCTTTAACACCACCTAGGGCAATACGTACATATTTTCTACCAATGGCACTTGCAACCGACTTTCCTAAGGAAGTTTTACCAACTCCAGGAGCACCAACAAGACATAAAATAGGTGCTTTCATGTCGTTTTTCAGCTTTATTACAGCCAAATACTCCAAAATACGTTCTTTTACCTTGCCTAAACCATAATGGTCTCGATCTAAAATTCTGCGTGCTTTTTTAAGGTCGAAATTGTCTTTAGTGTAAACGTTCCATGGCAGTTCTAATAAAAGTTCCACATAGTTCATTATTACAGAATATTCAGCTGCAGCTGGATTCATGCGTTGCATTTTATCCAGTTCTTTATTGAATGTTTCAGCTACTTCAGTAGGCCATTTCTTTTTGGCACCTCTATCTCTTAATTCTTTAATCTCAACTTCAGGACCATCTTGTCCAAGTTCTTCTTGAATGGTTTTAAGCTGTTGGTTTAAGAAATAATCACGTTGCTGCTTGTCTAAATCAACTTTAACCTTGGTTTGAATTTGATTTTTCAATTCCAACATTTGCAATTCATGCGAAAGTTGATTCAATACTAAAGTAGCACGTTTTTTCAAATCAGCTTCTTCAAGCATGGCTTGTTTTTCTTTAACACCAGCATTCATATTGCTCGAGATAAAGTTCACTAAGAATCCACTGTTTTCAATATTTTTAATTGCAATACCTGCTTCGCTTGGAATAGACGGTGAAAGGGTTATTATTCTTGTTGCTAAGTCTTTTAAACTTCCAATTAATGCTTCAAATTCTTTGTCGCCGTTGGTTTCACGTTGGGTGGCGAATTGCTTAACTTTTGCCTTTATATAGGGCTCGGTTTGAACAACCTCTAGCAACTCAAACCGCTTTACACCTTGGATTATTACGGTATTATTTCCGCCAGGAAGTTTTAATAGTTTAACGATTTTAGCTACAGTACCTATTGAGTTTAAGTCTTCAGCCTCTGGATTATCCAACTCAGCATTTTTCTGAGAAATAACGCCAATTACTGACTTTGCTTTATGAGCATCTTTTATTAGTTGAATCGATTTATCTCGACCTACGGTAATAGGTATGATAACACCTGGGAAAAGTACGGTGTTTCTTAATGGCAGAATTGGAATAATTTCAGGTATTTCTGTTTTATTATCCTCTTCGTCTGATTCTTCGCTTTGAATAATTGGTACAATTTCAGCGTCGTCGTTTATTACTTCGCGGACATTGAAATCATCCATATCATTGAAAAAATTACTCATATTGTTGTTTATAAACTTCCTATAGTATGTCAAGAGTAGTGCCAGCGATCAATAAAACTGTTTATTATAAATAGTTTTTACTAAACATCAACTAACGTGCTGAAATATAGAAAGATAAATTAATTGTCATTTTTGGACAATTCGGCAAATAAACTGACGAATAAGCCGATTGCCATTGCTAATCAGCAATTATGTCAGACAATTACCATAGAAAGTGCTAGGCCAATTATTGTTTTATAAATTTTGCAGTAGTTATTTGTTGGTTTTTGCTAACAAGTTGAATGGAATAGAAACCTGGAGTAAATTCTTGAGTATTTAAAGTTTGACTTCCTTTAAAATTATCCGAGGAATGAACTAAATCGCCTAAAATATTAAATACTCTCAAGCTATATGAATATTGATTTTTAACCTGAATAGTAATATTGTTTTTTGCTGGATTTGGAAATAGTTTTACTACAGAAACAGTTGAATTGTTATTGTTTATGGATGCTGGAAAACCAATACCAACACTGTAATCTTCAGCTTGACCACGATTTATGTTTCTACATGCATCATTTGGATTATTATTTCCAAAACTAAAGGCTGATGCCACTCTCATTCTTAGAAAGCTATCGGTAATAACTGAATCGCTTGGGATTAAAATGAAGCCTGAGTGAGTCAATTTTTTATCATCTGAGCTAAACAAAAGTTCATGGGATTCAAACAGTTGATTGTTATTGATGTCGATCCAAACACGAACGTAAACTGATGAATTACTGTCTGTTATTATAGTAATTGGCACTTGCAAATCCGGATTAATTCTGGTAGAAACACAACTAAAATCAACATAACCCTCTGAGACTGCCGCACCAGAACTATTGTTTATTTGACCAAATTGAACATTATAAATTCCAGTAGTAGGGTGGTCAAAACCTGTTTGTGGGATGCAAGTTGCCTCTTTTACGTTCACATTTCCAATACTTACAAAATTATTCTTTAACAATGTGTCACAACCAATTGAATTACATGCTACTAAGGTAATTGTATAAGTGCCAGTATTTTCGTATTGGTAATTTATTTCTGAATCATTATTTAGTAAAAGTCCTTCACCAGCTCCAAAATCCCAATAACTTGAATCTGCACCAATAGTTTTATTTTGAACAGTAAAGGTTGATGGTAAAACGCAAAATGAACGCTCATTAAAATCTAATTTTGCATTTGGTGTAGCCCCATAACGATTTCCTAAACCAACCGCATGCCAAGCATTTTGAATTGCAATGTACTCAGGTGAGTCTTTACCGAAAATATCGATACATGCTTGTAAACTAAACTGAACAGTTTCATGATACCCATCAAACTCACTTAAATAATTTGTAAATGTTCTATAAGCTACTTGAGTTGCTTTGACTAAACCAATGCTATCAACTTGATAGTTGTCCTCATTGTCATTAATACCGGTTCCACCTTCACAAAGTAGGTAATACCAATAATTAGCAACACCACTATTAATATGCACACCACATCGGTCATTTTGTTGACTAGGCTGGCATGATTCATCAGCCGTGATCC
The DNA here is from genome assembly GCA_047632595.1 of Sphingobacteriales bacterium. GTDB lineage: Bacteria > Bacteroidota > Bacteroidia > Sphingobacteriales > Sphingobacteriaceae > JBLIDK01. Next base: position 35,166 of record JBLIDK010000018.1, on the reverse strand, counting down.
AAAATTCTCCTTCGTAAGTATCTGGCTGAAAATGGTCTTTAGGATTTTCCATATCTCTAATACCTGAATTATCATCTTCAAATTCATTACCCATTTTCCAGTTAAAGTCTTCCGGTTTTGCATAATACTCCAAAGCTTGCCCCATAATATCGCTAAATGCCTCGTTTAAACCACCGCTTTCTCTTTGGTAGATTAAATTTGAAGTCCTATGAGTTAATCCATGTGTTAATTCGTGTCCTATTACATCTACTGATGTATAAGGACTTGTTCCATTTCCACCGTCACCAAGACTGATGTTAAAACCATTCCAGCTTGCATTACTATAATTCGATCCAAAGTGAACAAATCCAATTAATTCTTCACCATTGTTATCAATACTGTTTCTATTAAAAGTGTCGTTCAGCATATCATAAAATTCTTCCATTGCCCAAAAAGCATCAGTAGCAACTTCATCTTGATTAGCATTTACATTGTTCCAATCATTATCATCGTCCTCAAATTCAGTTAAGTTGTTATTATTGAAGTTTTCATTAGCATTCCAAACGTGAATTCCTTTACCTCTTGTACTGTCACGTAAACGAAAAAATGTATTTGATTGAACTTCTGTTGTTATTGTTCTGGTTCCACTGTATTTAGTTTGGGCAGTTCCTTCTTGGGTATGAATTAAGTTATATTTTGTAATTATTTCTCCAGTTTCAGCATCAATAAACATGTTCCAATGTTCCATTGGCTCAAGAGAGAAAATATTCAATTTATATGCATACTTAAATTCCTTTCCATCATTTAATGGAATGATTACAAGTTTCGGGTTAGGAACTAAAGTTGCTGACTTTTCTGCTCCAATAGATTTAATAAAGGAAGAGCTTTGCCAAGCGTACAATTCTGAATTTACATTAAACTTGGCACTTGTAGTTGCATCTAAATCACTAATAACAATGCTATTATTAACAGAAATGTTTTCAAAACCATTACCTGTGATGTTATGCACTTGATTGTTTTTTAATCGAACTATATATCTAGATCCAAAAACAGGTACATGATTGTGTTGTTGCTCATAAATAAAGTTAGTTATACCCAAATCATCAACAAACTCTTCTTTTTGAATCCATTTCCCATCAGATAAAAGATTAGTCCATTCTTTAACCTCCGATAAAGACAAAACAACCTCACTGGCTGGTTTATATATCTTTAAAGTTCGGTTAGCTTTTTGAGACTTTATCAGTGTTGCTGATTCTTGTGAATAAGCAAAAAAGCTCAATAATAGGCAAGAAATGGCAAGGGTAAAAATTTTCATAAAGTTAATTTATAAGAACATCCAAGATACAATTAAATCAACTGGTAGAAAAATTTTGAGACAGCTATTAGTTCAATTTTTGAGCATGTTTAAGTGCCAAATTATTATGAAACACAAACTCATTTTTATTTAAATCAATTTCGATAGCTGAATTTATTTGAATTGTACCGGCAATTATTTGCTTTGAAAGCTCATTTACAATGCTTTTCTGTAAAACTCTTTTAATTGGGCGAGCACCATATTGAGGATCATACCCTAACTGAGCAATCCAATCTAATGCTTTGTCAGTGGCATTTACGGTAATATTTTGCTTTGCAAGTTGAGATTGAAGTTGCTGAAATTGAATTTTCACGACATCAAGAACTTCTTTTCGAGTTAATGGGGTGAACATTATAATTTCATCTACACGGTTTATAAACTCAGGTTTTAAACTCTTTTTCAAAATTTCAAACACTTGAGTTTGGGTTTTTGCAAGAATTTCTTCTCGGTTTGAATCCGATAACTTTTCTAAATTATCTTGTATCACATTTGCACCAATATTACTAGTCATTATAAGAATAGTGTTCTTAAAGTCAACATTTCGCCCTTTATTGTCGGTTAATCGGCCATCATCTAACACTTGTAAAAGTGTATTAAATACATCTGGGTGAGCTTTTTCAATTTCATCGAATAATACAACTGAATAAGGTCTTCGTCTTACGGCTTCGGTAAGTTGTCCACCTTCATCATACCCTATATATCCCGGAGGCGCTCCAATAAGTCGAGACACAGAGTGGCGTTCTTGATATTCACTCATATCAATTCTTGTCATTGCATTTTCATCACTAAATAAAAATGTAGCAATGGTTTTGGCTAACTCAGTTTTTCCAACCCCTGTTGTTCCTAAGAAAATAAAGGAGCCAATTGGCTTTTTAGCGTCTGATAAACCTGCTCTGTTTCTACGAATTGCATCAGAAATTGCGGTAATAGCTTGGTCTTGACCTACTACTCTTTTGTGTAACTCATCTTCAAGTCGTAAAAGCTTCGATTTTTCACCTTCTAACATTTTAGAAACTGGAATTCCTGTCCATCTGCTTACTACATCTGCTATATCATCTGCAGTAACTTCTTCTTTCAAAAATCTTGTATTACCGGCTTTGGCAGCCAATTTTTGTTTAATCTTATCAGATTTCACCTCTGCTTCTTTAATTAACCCGTAGCGTAACTCAGCTACTCGCTCGTAATTGCCTGCTCGTTCAGCTTGTTCGGCTTCTAGCTTGTAATTTTCGATTTCTTGTAAGGTTGTTTGTTGAGAATCTACCAATTCTTTCTCTTCTTCCCATTTAGATCTAAATGCATCTCGTTTTTCTGAAAGATTAGCGATTTGCTCTTTTAATTTCAGTTCTTTTTTAGAATCTTTTTCTCGTTTAATCGCTTCACGTTCAATTTCTAACTGAGTTATTTTACGTTCTAACTCATCCAATTCTTCTGGAACAGAATTTAGTTCCATACGAAGTTTAGCCCCTGCTTCATCCATTAAGTCAATTGCTTTATCTGGAAGAAAACGGTCGGTAATGTACCGTTGAGATAATTCTACAGCAGCAATAATAGCTTCATCTTTAATTAAAACCTTATGATGGGTTTCATAACGCTCTTTTAATCCACGTAAAATAGAAATTGCATCTTCAGTTTTAGGTTCATCAATTAATACTTTTTGAAACCGACGCTCAAGTGCCTTATCTTTTTCAAAATATTTTTGATATTCATTTAATGTTGTTGCGCCAACGGCACGCAAGTCCCCGCGAGCTAATGCTGGTTTTAAGATGTTTGCAGCATCCACGGCGCCTTCGCCACCTCCAGCACCTACTAAGGTGTGTATTTCGTCAATAAATAAGATAATTTGCCCGTCGCTATTCGAAACTTCCTTAACTACAGCTTTTAATCGGTCTTCGAATTCACCTTTGTATTTTGCACCAGCAATTAAAGAACCCATATCTAATGAGTAAACCGTTTTTTGTTTCAGGTTTTCTGGAACACTTTCGTTTACAATTCTATGAGCAATTCCTTCAGCAATAGCGGTTTTACCAACACCTGGTTCTCCAACTAAAATTGGGTTGTTTTTGGTTCTTCTTGATAAAATTTGAATAACCCTTCTAATTTCTTCATCTCTACCAATTACAGGGTCTAGCTTGCCAATTTTTGCTAATTCATTTAAATTAATAGCATATTTCTCTAACGCTTGATACTTTGCTTCAGCATCTTTATCAGTTACTTTTGAGCCTTGTCTAAGCTCAGCTACTGCAGCTATTAAATTCTTTTCAGTTACTCCAGCGTCTTTTAATAGGGTAGAAGCTTCACATTGTGTTTGAAGTAGTGATAAAAGCAAGTGCTCTAGACTTACAAATTCATCTTTTTTGTTTGTAGAGTTTTTAAGAGCATTTTGCATCACCTTTTCGGCATCTTGACCGAAATATTGATTTCCACCTTCAACTTTTGGCAAAGTGTCAAGCTTTTTATCAATTACCAAGTTAAGGTTGGTGATATTTACGCTTAGTTTTTTGAATAAAAATCCAAGGCTGGATTCATCTTCGCTAAGCATTGCCTTTAATAAATGTAAAGTGTCAATGCTTTGATGAGAATATCCAAAAGCAATCTCTTGTGCTTTTTGTAAAGCTTGTTGTGTCTTTATGGTTAATTTCTCGATATTCATTTGATGTGTTTTTTATAAACGCTCAAATATCTATCCAAAGTGAAAAATAGATCAAAAATAGACTAGATGTCAGATAAACAACAAGTTAAGCGACAAAAAGGCAGTTAATCTATGGTTAAAGTAGACAGTTTGGCGCATTGGTAATCAACCAACTCTTGCAAGGGTTTTTGTGCCATCATTTTAATAAAAGGATTTAGTTCTGTATGAAGGTTAAGAGTTACTTCAGTATCTGTAACTAGCCATTCTAACTCAATTGAAATAGGGGCTTTACCTTTTGGAACGATACGTACACCATTGTCCATTTTATCTTGAATAGCCATAGTTAATTTAGCCATGTTTTTCAATTCAAACGAACATTCTTCGCTAGTGCTCTTCCAATTAATAATGTTTGGAGGCATTAACTGCTCATGGTTGTTGGTATCTTGTAAAAATGTAACCATCTGTTGAACAGAAGTATTGATATCAGATTTTCCTGAAAAGGTAGTTTTTCCCATTATTTATTCCATTTTTCTGGCGCTTCTCTCCATTCATGCAAGGTTTCAAAGTACTCAGAGTTTAGATAACCATGTTCTTGAGCTACTTCTAAAAGTTTGTGATAATCTGTTAAGGTATAAAGTGGACAAGCAGCTTTTTCAAAGTTTTTTTCTGCAACAGAAAATCCATAAGTGAATATAGCGGTCATACCTAATACTTTAGCATTAGCTTCTTTCAATGCTTCTACCGCATTTAAACTACTTTTCCCTGTAGATATAAGATCTTCAATAACAACGGTCTTCCAACCTGGTGTTAATTCACCATCAATAAGATTTTGAGTTCCATGTGCCTTGGCTTTTGCACGAACATATACAAATGGTAATCCTAATTCTTCAGCAACTAAGGCGCCAATTGCAATTCCTCCAGTTGCCACTCCAGCAATACAATCAGCACTGCTGTATTCTTCAGAAATGTATGTGGCAAATTTTTGGCGAAGGTAGGTTCTTACTTGTGGGTAAGATAAAGCAACACGGTTATCGCAATAAATAGGAGAATTCCAACCAGAAGCCCATTTAAAAGGCTTTGTAGGACTTAATTTAACTGCTTTTATCTGTAACAATTGTTCAGCTACTTTTGCAGATATTTCATCATAATTATGCATATGTCAAAAGTAGGAAAATTACTAATACTATAAAGGAATAGTTCTCAAATGAATGTTAATTTTTATTGTTTTCAATATTGGTGGATAAAAACAAGAATGGTTGCCAAAATTAAGAGCCTACCTTAGCAGAGTTTAGTACTAAAAATGGCCAGGACCTTTAAAATTCATATTAATAAAATAACCCTAATTTTTCATAGAAAAAGAAAAGTGAGAATTCTAAGTAAAAAGGGCCTGAACCCTTTTAATAGACTCGATCTACAATGGGTTGAAGAAAAGTCAACGCGAATAAAAAAGCGAAAGAAAATTCGTTACGATTATCCGTCTAAACGAAAATTATATAATAAATTAGTTGATTATTACACCTTTATAAGAGCTGGAGGCGGAGTGGTTCAGAATGAATTAGGAGAATTTCTTTTAATTTATCGTAAAGGATATTGGGATTTACCCAAAGGGAAAATAGAAAAAGGCGAAACTCGAAAAGCAGGAGCTAAAAGAGAAGTTGAGGAAGAATGTGGAGTTAGTGAGCTTAAGGTAAAGTCTTTCTTTTTATGTACACTTCATACCTATAAAATAAAGAAAAAGAAGGTGCTTAAAAAGAGTTATTGGTACCACATGATTTGTCCGAAGCAAGACCTAGTACCACAAGCAGAAGAAGGAATTGAAGCAGCAATTTGGGTTTCTAAATCAGATTTACCAAAGTACTTCTCCAAATCCTATCCTAACATTAAAGAGATTCTTAAAATACTAGCCGATTAATTAGAAACTTGGTGTAAATGTAAATCTCGCTGCGGAAAAGGAATTGAAATTTCCTTTTTGTCAAATGTTTTCTTCACATTTTCATGCATATCGAAGTTTACTGGCCAGTAATCTGAATTTTTAACCCAAACACGGACTTTAAAGTTCACTGAGCTATCACCAAGTTCTGCCATAACAACTTGTGGTTTTGGATCTTGTAGTATGCGACTATCAGCTGCAATTAATTCGAAAAGAGTTTCTTTGGTTAGATCTATGTCATCATCATAACCAATACCAAATATCATATCCACTCGGCGTAATTCTTCTGTAGAATAGTTTACTACAGCTGAATTGGCAAGTTTACCATTTGGAATGGTTGTGATTTTGTTATCAGGTGTTTTCACAATGGTATAAAATATTTGAATTGCCTGAACTGTTCCAGAATAGCCTACAGATTCAATAAAATCACCTACTTTAAAAGGCTTTAGAATTAAAATTAATACTCCACCAGCAAAATTTGAGAGACTTCCTTGCAAAGCAAGTCCAACAGCCAAACCAGCTGCACCAATAATAGCTACAAACGAGGTTGTTTTAACTCCAATCATGCTAATAACCGATACAATTAACAGCACCTTAAGTCCAGCACTAAGTAATCTTTTAAGAAAGGGTCTAAGTGAGTCATCCACATTGTTCTTATTCATTGCCTTTCCACTACCTTTTACTATTTGTTTAATTGCCCATAGCCCGAAAAACAGGGTAGCCAAAGCCATTAAAAGTTTTGGGCCGTAAGTCAATAAATATTCTTGAGATTGCTCTAATAATATGTCCATAAATAATTGATAACTTGTTGTATATGATAAAGCAAGCAAAGGTTATACTAATGCTAAGTTTAATTTGAAAAAAGTCGATATCACTGTTTAGTTAAATAATTGAAACGCAAAACATGCATTAATGCAGCAGAGCTTAGTCCAATAATAAAGCCATACCAAACACCTTGAACTCCTAGATTAAAAGTAAAGGCAAGAAGGTAACTAGAACTTAAACCGAGTACCCAATAAGCTACGAAAGTAACAATTGTAGGGATTTTTACATCTGTAAGCCCTCTCAATGCACCAAGCCCAACTACCTGTAAACCATCACTTAATTGAAAAAATGCAGCGATAATAAAGAGGGAAGATGCAATGTCTATTACTTTCTGGTTGTCAATATACCAAGTGGGAAAAACGGAATTCCCGAGTATGAACACAATGGCTCCACAACCCATAAATATTAAACTTAAATGAAAAGATGAAAAACCTGCTTTCCTTGCAGATTTCAGGTCGTTTCTACCAAAAGCATTCCCAACACGAACGGTAGCCGCCGCCGCAATACCTGTTGCAACCATATAAGTGGAGGCTACCAAACTAATAGCTATTTGGTGTGCAGCTAGCTCTGTAGCACCAATCCAACCAATCATAATTGCTCCCACAACAAAAGCTCCAACTTCAAATATAAATTGAATTCCTGAAGGAATGCCTATTGTTAATATTTTACGAATTTCAACCATACTAAACTTAACTTTTACCACAAGGTATTTATGAAAATCTTTATGGAAAAAAATGTATACGACCATAGCAATTGCCATAAGCAAACGGGCGCTAAAAGTTGCCCATCCAGCTCCCTTTAATTCCATTTCTGGGAATCCCCAGTTACCAAAAATCAACAGATAATTAAAAAATACATTCAAAAGGTTTCCAACTATAGAAACAATCATAGCGTATTTGGTTAGGCTCAAGCCTTCTGCAAATTGCTTGCAAAACATAAAAAGCATAAGAGGAACCATACTTAAGCCTAATAAGGCAAAGTAGGGCGAGCCAAGCTGCACAACTATTGCTTCTTGACCCATGAAAGGAAGGAGTGGTCTAACCAACTCTACAATTAGAAACAAGGTTGTTCCTGCCATCAATGCTAATAAAAAACTGTTTTTTAGTAGTTTTCCACTTTCGGCAGTGTCATTCTTTCCATCTGCAGCAGCTACCAAGGGAGTTACTCCAAAACTTATGCCGTAGCCAAAAATAAAAACCATTAGAAAAATACTGTTTGCAAAGGATGCTGCAGCCAAAGGGGCCGCTCCCAACTGACCTATCATAATACTATCAGCCAAAACCACCAATATATGCCCCAACTGACCAATAGAAACTGGTAAGGCTACTGCTATGATTTTCTTATAATGCTCTTTCCAGGTCATACTTAATTACCAGTCGAATTGGAGTTTGCTCAAATGACGATATAAGCCTTCTGTTACTTTTACTAATTCATCATGGGTTCCAGATTCAACCACTCTTCCTTTTTCAAGAACAATAATGTTGTCGGCTTCTCTGATTGTTGATAAGCGGTGAGCAATTATGATGGATGTTCGCCCTTTCATTAAAATCTCTAAGGATTCTTGTACCAATTTCTCTGATTCAGAGTCTAGCGAGCTTGTAGCTTCATCTAAAATTAATATGGAAGGATCTTTAAGTATGGCTCGTGCAATTGCAATACGCTGCCTCTGACCGCCGCTCAGTTTAATTCCTCTTTCACCAACTATAGTTTCATAGCCTTCAGGAAATTCGCTTATAAATTGGTGTGCATTAGCTTGACGTGCAGCTTCTTCAATTTCACTTTGACTAGCTTCAACCTTACCATATAAAATATTCTCCTTTATAGTACCTCCAAAAAGTATTACATCTTGTGGAACTATAGCACATTGTTGACGGATATCAGTAATAGAATACTCGCTAGCATCTTTTCCATCGTAAAGCAGCTTACCACTTGATGGATTATAGAAACCTAATATTAGGTTGGTAATAGTCGATTTACCAGCACCACTTGGTCCAACAATTGCTATTTTTTTGCCAGCCTTGGCTCTAAAGTTTACCTGGTGTAATACCTGCACATCCTTTCGACTTTCATATTGAAATGAAACATCTTTAAATTCTAAATCACCTGTAATTTTCTTGGTAATTTTCATGTCATCAAATTCCGACTCCGATTTTTCATCTAAAATTTCTAAAACCCGCTCACTTGCACCTAATGTCTTTTGTATTTGGGCATATAAATCGGCGAAACTACCCATAGCAGAACCTACAAATGTGCTATACAGGATAAATGCAGTTAAATCACCAAAGGTTATCAATTTGTCCTCAACCATGTGAGCACCATACCATATTACAGCTATTATGGCTCCAAAAAGCGAGAATATCATAAATGAAGCAAATGCTCCTCTATATTTTGCCCCGCGAATGGAAATTGTAACCACTTCTTGAATAACTTTCACATAACGATTCATTTCAAATCGTTCACGAACAAAGGCTTTTACGTTGGCAATTCCTTGTAGAGTTTCTTCAACAATAATATTTGAATCAGCCAATTTATCTTGTGCATCTTTGCTTATTTTTCGAATATATCGACCAAAAAACACAGCAAATGCAATTAGAACTGGCAAAACGGCAAGCATTACTAAGGTTAGTTTTCCTGATACAAAGGTTAAGAAGATGATACCACCTATTAAAACAAGAATTTGTCTAATTACTTCAGCTAAAACACTTGTTAAGGTGTTTTGAATTTGAGATAAATCGGCCGTAATTCTGCTATGAAGCTCACCAACTCGTCGTTTTGAAAAGAACTCCATTGGAAGCTTAATGATTTTAAAGAAAGTATCGGTTCGTAAGTCGGCCGTGGTTTTTTCTGCAACTTGAACAAATAAGATGATTCTAAAGAAGGATAGGGTAGCCATAACAGAAATGATACCCATTAATAAGAATGCTACACGATTAATGTCGGTGAAAAAGCCAATTTTATCTTCAACCATAGCACTATCTACTAATTTCCCCATTACATATGGAAAAAGTAGGGATGTTAAGCTACCTGCCATTAATAATAACATGGCAATAATGAATTTAACTCTGTAGGGGTGAAGGTATCTAAAAAGTGTAAGAAGCTTATGAAATGATTCCTTACTAAACTTTACTTTTTCAATTTCTTCTTGTTTTTGATTACTGTTTAATGCTGCTCTTCGGGCCATAAAAGTTTGTTACAAACAACTAATGTTTAATCCACATCTTTTGTTTGTAACAAACATACAAACCCTTTAATAAATAGGCTTTAGGTTAATCCAATAATTTTTAACAAAAGCTCAATTAATTCAAGCCAAAAGTCAATCCTATTGCTACTGGTTCAATAGTTTTATACGTTTCAGTTTGGTTTTGAGCGAAAAGAGAGCTTAAAGGGTATCTAACGTATATTGAAACATCTGAATAGCCAATACGTGCAAATAAAGCTGTATTAGTGCGAGCTAAGTTAAAGTCATCTTTAATTTTTACTGTACCTAGCTCGTCACTTTTTTGCTTTGTTTTTCCATTAATTAAAAATGCAAAATCAGCTCCAGAGTGTAAGAACCAGCGTTTTCCGTCTTTTTCGTTTCCGTTAATTTTTAGCATTACTGGAAAATTAATGTAACGAGCACTTAGTTTGTTCTTGTCAAAGTTAATTGATTCTTGAATAACCGTTACAGAATCTTGCCTGTTTTGCAAGCCTACATTATTTGAAAAATGGTAATTGTTAAATCTAAAGCCCAATCCAGCCGCTATCTCAAGGTTATCTCCAATTATGTTAAAAGAGGTATTGAAAATATGTAATCCAAATTCAATTGACTTACCTTGATTTAACTCCAATAAATTCCCTTGATCTGAAGATACTTGACCATTAAATAAAAAGGAGTTTAGGCCAACATCAAAACCATGCCTAACTTCAACTGTAGTAGTTTTATTTTTGGTAACGTTTATATTATCATCGTCATCATCTTTACTCATTTTAACATTGTCGATATCCCCATCAACCATGTTAATGGTTGTTCTTCCAATTTTGATAATAGTAGTATCACCTGGTTTTTTGCTTTTAATGTTAAGATTAGCCATTAACTGAGCTTCTAAGCGGTCGTAAAAGCTTTGATCAAAATTTGCCTTAAAATCTTCTTCAGAAAGTGATGCTTTTAACTGAGACTCTACTTCATCCATTAAGGAGGTAATGATGATTCTTAAGTCACTTTTCTTAACAGTGATATCATCGGGAGACTTCTTGTATATTTCTTTGTCATTGCCTTGAGCAAAAGTGCTGGTAAAAAAGGATAGGGCTATTATTAGTATATAATTTTTCATTTCTATTTGTTTTTAATTCTGTTTATTTCAATAAATCCAAGCTTAATTTTAGTTCTAAATGTTTTATTGTCAGGCGTTACCTCATGTTTATAAGTAATATTATCATTGTTTTTGAATAGTAAATTGCTAGCAATTGTTGCTAGGTCTTTTCCAGTATTTATATTCACCGTTTTCTTTGCAGTTTGCAATTCTGAATCCAATGAATTCACAGGAGGTTTAACTTCAGTTGTAACTCTTGACAGCGATTTTGATTTGGGTGCTTCTTCACTTCGCGATTCAGCAATTTCTTCTAGATTATCATCCGCAGCAATTGCAGTTTCAATTCCCAAGACACTTATGTTATTCTGAATCTGTGGTTTTGAATTGTTCTTAGAAGGATCATCGTAAGCTAGTGACGAATTACTCAAAGCATCGATTTCATCTATGCGACTGTTATCCGTTTCACTTAGCAAAGCGGTTGCTGAAAAGGGCTCCGCTGCCTTAGCATGGTCAGTTTGTAGCTTAGCTTTTTTTGTAGTTACAAGTGCTGTTTGCTTACTTTTTTTGATTATTAGAGTTGGTTCAACAGGAGTAGGGGCTAAAATCACCTTCTCTGCTAAATTTTTAGGCTTAATAATAGTTTTGTGCGATTGGATTTGCTCAGTTTTGGGAATACATAAAAACAATAATAGCACTAACGAAGCTGCAACACCCACTGCCAATAGCTTTGGCCATAATGGAATAATTTTCTTTTCGGAATCAAGAGATTTTTCAACCACTTTCCAAACTCCGGCTGAAGGTTTCATAGTAGCATCGCTTAATTCATCACGAAATGAATTAAATAATTGTTTGTCTAAGTTATCTTCCATGTTTCTCACTCCTTTCTATGAAATTTATTTTCTTTTTTAACAGTTCTTTTGCTCTATTTAATTGCGATTTTGACGTTCCAACGCTAATGTCTAGTATTTTTGCTATTTCTTGATGTTTGTATCCTTCAACCACAAATAAATTAAAAACGACTCTGCAACCATCACTTAATTCTTTTATAAGGTTCATCATATCCTTTTTCTGAAGATGTTGAATTGGGGTTGGATTAGTTGTTTCCATTTCTGGCATTTCAGTTATTGAAACAAGCTGTATTTTTTTTCGAAGATGTTCTAAGGCGGTGTTAACGGTAATACGTTTTAACCATCCTTCAAAACTCCCTTGATTTTGGAACGTAGTTATTTTTTGAAAAATTTTTACAAATGCATCTTGCAAAATGTCTTCAGCATCTACTCTGTTACCAGCATAGCGATACGAAATAGCCATTAAAAAAGGAGAGTGAATCTCGAATAAAAGCTTTTGACAAACTCTTTCTTCATCGATACATCCTTGTATTAACGACTGTTCTGTATGTGCATGTTCCAATTTTAGCTTGCTCATTTAATAGTAAGATGCAAGTGGAACTAAAAAGGTTGGGATGGAACTAAAATAAATTAGTCTTTCGTGAATTTGTAACCTACTCCACGTACTGAATGGAAATATTTAGGTTCTTTAGGATTTACCTCAAATTGCTTACGCAGACTTAGCATAAAGTTGTCAATTGTTCTAGTTGAAGGATAAATATCATAACCCCAAACTGTTTCTAAGATATGTTCTCGGCTAACTGCTTCACCTTCTCGTTCAATTAACAATTTAAGTAGTTGCGCTTCTTTCTTACTTAATTTTTCTTTGTCGCCGTTACTTTTAATAAACTCGTAGTTGGCAAAATTAATTTCGTTATCGCCAATGTGATAGGTTACAAACTCTTTGTGATCTTTAGCAGAACGTTTAAGTAGTTTGTTTACACGTAACATCAGTTCCTCTAAGTTAAAAGGCTTTGTTAAGTAATCATCAGCTCCTTTTTTAAGACCTTCAATACGGTCTTCTGTAGTGTTTTTAGCGGTTAGCATTAAAATTGCAATTTCATCGTCTTTTACACGAATTTTTTCAGCAACTTGAAAACCATCAATTTCTGGTAGCATTACATCTAAAACAATTAGGTCAAAGCGCTGCTCTTCAAACGTTTTAATAGCTTGTCGGCCATCTACTGCTGTCATCACTTCATATCCTTCAAGTTCAAGATTTAACTTGATAGCTTCCAATAAATGCTCTTCATCTTCTACGAGTAGTACGCGGTATTTCATGCTAATTTAGATCGTTGGTGAAATTAATTTCAAAAATGGTCCCATTTGGGGTATTGTCTTTTACATCAATGGAAGCTTTGTGAAAATTAATCACTTCCTTTACTATATATAATCCTAATCCAGTGCCTTTTGTCTTACGAGTGTTCTCATCACCTATTCTGTAAAACTTTTTAAAGATATTCTTTTTATCTGAATCTGGAATACCTACTCCTTGGTCTTTTATTTGCAAGCGAGTCTTATTCTGCGATAAAGATAGAGATATATCTATGGATTTAGCATCTGGAGAATATTTTACTGCATTTTCTAGTAAATTACTTATCACAAAATTGATCGCTATCGTGTCTCCAATCACTACCAAATCATGTTCCACATCCATATTAAATACATGCTTCATATTATGCCTTTTCTCAATGTTATTAACAGCTACGTTCAACAACTTGCTAATATTTACCTCTTCTTTGTAATACTTGTAGTATTTGTTTTCTAGCTTGCTTGCAATCAATATATTATCTACTAAATTATCCAAACGATTTACATCAATTAATGCATTATCTCCTAATTTAATTCGTTTTTCAGTGTCAACTTTTGGGTGTTTTGCTGTTTGTAGACTTACTTTAATACTTGCTAATGGCGACTTTAATTCATGCGTTACAGCTAAAAGAAAATTCTGTTGTAATTTATTCAAGTTTTTTTCGTGGTTGTAGCTTTTATTCACTCGCCAAGCTCCTAAACTAATTAAGACTAAAAATACAGTCCCCTCTCCAATAATCATTAAGTTTTTTCGCTTCGAATCGACCTCTTCATAGTTGGTTATTTTTATTTCATTAACCTCGTTTTTTAAATCTGCAATCTGACTATTTAAATCACGCATATGGTAACCCCACCACAAAAATTGTAGAACCACATAGGCAAATAGTAAATAAAATATGGTTAATGGTTTCATTAATTTTTATTAGTTCTCTTGCAAATTTGAATCCCCAAAGTATTTTTTATAGGCGATCTCACCAAAAAATACAAAAAAGTAAAATTCTCCATTTCTCGCCTTTACTGCTGCAATTATACTAAAAGCTAAGTAGAGTATATTAATTACAATTAAAAAAGCAATGTATACTGCGAAATTTTGGCTGAATTCTCCATGAAAAAATAGCACTCGTATAAACCAAACCATGATAACAGCATTTATAGCGGAAAGTGGTAGTTGACTAACTAAGCTTTGAAATGCGTGGAAACGTACAAAATTGCTTCCTTCACGATAAAGGAAAAAGTAAACAGAACTGGCAATCAAGTTGATCGCTGGTATTGGAATTCCAACACCTATTGCCGCAAACATCATTAAATAAGAACCCATTGCATCCTCTCTATCTTTGATGGGAATATCTTGAGGAAGGGGTAAAGAACTTTTTCGCATTGACTTACTTTAAACTAAATGGAGGGTATTTATCAGTCATTAATGCACTATACAAATGAAATCTATATGACCATCTAATAAATTCTGTAATTAATTCATGCCCTGCTTTTGGATACTTTCCAGTAAATAAAACAGCAAAAAAAGTAAGTATCTGAGACCATATTGATTGAAAAAACAATACAATCATGTGCAGAATAACTATATAAAAATAGCCTAAAAACGTGTGAAGCAACAATTCTCCGCTTAAGTAATTTTTTTGACGCAAAATGCTAAGGTTTATTATATAAATTTAATTTAAAATGGGGAAGTTTGAATATCACATTGGTTATTTGCAATAAACATACAAATAATTTGTTCTATAGCTAAACAATATTTAGTTCTTATCGTTAAGTTTAAAGTCGAATGAAGAGAATTTTATCTATCCTTTTAGCAGTTTTTAGCTTAGCCATCATGGCCTATGCTACGCATAATGCATCGGGTGAAATTCTATATAAGAAACTCAGTGATTTTGAATATGAAATAACTTTAGTAGTAATTACAGAGTTTTGTAATGGTAATGCTGATCGTCCAACAGCTACTTTGCAGTTTGGTGATGGTACTGAAGAGACTGTAAGTAGGGCAAATGGTTCTGGAGTATCTGTAAACAATTGTTTTAAAAAAAATATTTACCGCTTCAGACATACTTTTCCTGGTTTTGATAACTATACTGTGAGTTATGTTGATATGTTTAGAAATCAAGATGTTATAAACATGAGTAATTCTGGACAAACGTCGTTTTACGTGGAATCTAGGATAATAATAAACCCATTTTTAGGAAGTAATAGCTCTCCAACATTGTTGTTAGATCCTTTAGATGAAGGTGCTATAAATCAACTGTTTCTTCACAATCCAAATGCTTT
This sequence comes from Sphingobacteriales bacterium, assembly GCA_047632595.1. Lineage (GTDB taxonomy): Bacteria > Bacteroidota > Bacteroidia > Sphingobacteriales > Sphingobacteriaceae > JBLIDK01. Next base: position 19,682 of record JBLIDK010000018.1, on the reverse strand, counting down.
TGATGAAGATGGTGACAGTCTTTCTTTTCAACTTATTCCTCCAAAAAGAGATGTGAATACGGATGTGGTGAATTATGCACCTCCAGCAACCAGCAATTCTTTTTTTATTAATGAGAAAAACGGTGAAGTATTTTGGGATGCACCAGTACAACAAGGATTATACAATATTGCAATTTTAATAGAAGAGTGGCGTGTTGCACCAAGCGGACAACGAGTATTGGTAGGTTGCGTTACTCGCGATATGCAGATAATTATTTCTGAAACGCCCAATAGAAAACCACAAATAGTCCGAGTTAACGATACCTGTGTAGTTGCAGGCTCTGAATTTGTGTTACCTGTAACCATTTTTGATACGGATGAAGGGGATATATTTACGGTAACAGCTTCAGGTGGGCCTTTTAAAGTAACACCATCGGCTACGTTTAATCAACCCGTTTCAGCTACTGATACTTTAGTAGATACATTTAGATGGACTACTACCTGTGATTTAGCAAGAAAAGAACCTTATCAAGTTGTTTTTAAGGTTAGAGATAGCGGCGGAACTCCAGGTGCATACCCTAATAATATAAAATTAGTAGATTTATTTACTTGGCAGATAACAATTGTTCCTCCAGCTCCTTTTGGATTAGAAGCTGCAGCAATTGGTAATGGCATCGATTTAAATTGGGAGGAATCACCTTGTGATAAAGCCGTTGGCTATAATATTTACCGTAGGCAGGGCCCAAACCCTTTCGATACTACAGGTTGTAACATTGGAGTGCCCTCATTTACTGGTTATGTACAAATTGCAAAGGTGGATGGAATTGATAATCTACAATTTTTTGATGATAATAATGGTGATGGCTTAGTTCGTGGAGTAAATTACTGCTATCGTGTTGTTGCTCGTTTGCCTGATTTCGGCGAAAGCTACGCTTCTAACGAAAGTTGTGATGTTCTAAAAAAGGATTTGCCAATTATAACCAATGTTGATGTTTTGAATACATCAAAAACAATAGGAACAATGGGCATTGCTTGGTCAAAGCCTAATCAATTAGACACTACACAACAATTGCCTCCGTACCGTTATGAATTGTTGAGAACAACTTCTGCCGCCCCATTAGGGTTTACCGCTATTTCAAGTTCATCAAGTGCAACTTTTGCTGGATTAAACGATACAATATTTATTGATGCTCAATTGAATACTCAGGATAATCAATACATCTACCGAGTAGATTTATATGCTACTGGAAACCAAGGAGAAGTTAAAGTAGGAGAGTCGCAATCTGCTAGCTCGGTGTTTATTACGCTTACTCCTGGTGATAACGAAGTGAGCATTTCAATAAATAAAAATGTGCCTTGGAAAGTAGATACTTTTATTATTTTAAGACAACGAACAGGTGGCTTTGATACCCTAGCTCAAACTATAAATTCTTTTTATACTGATTTAAATTTGCAGAATGGAAAAGAGTTCTGTTACAAGGTTTCTACTGTTGGTGGATTTAACAGTCCAACTATTAAAGATATATTAATAAACAACTCTCAATTAGCTTGTGCTACACCAATTGATACAACAGCACCTTGCCCTCCATTTTTGGATGTACAACCAGATTGTGATGGAATAAGCAACTTATTATTTTGGACTAATCCAAATATAAGCTGCACAAACACCAGCGATGTGGTTTCGTATAAAATTTTCTATACCACAATGATAGGTGGTGAATTTGAATTAATTAAAGAAATTACCTCCTCTGACACCGTAAATTATATTGATGATAAGCGATCTCTTGAAGAAATTGCATCAATTGCTGGCTGCTATTACATTCGGGCTGTTGATTCATTTGGTAATGAAAGCATTAATAGTAACATCCTATGCGTAGATAACTGCCCTGAGTATGAACTACCAAACGTTTTTACGCCTAATGGCGATAAAATTAACGATCTTTTCCAGCCACTCGATAATCAAAATCAATATATTAAAGATGTTGATTTTAGGGTTTACACCCGATGGGGAGATTTAGTATTTGAAACAACCAATGCAATGATTAATTGGGATGGCAAACATAAAACAACTGGGCGTATTGTTGACTCTGGGGTTTATTATTATGTGTGTGTAGTGAATGAAATTCGCGTAGAAGGGGAGTTTCCTCGCACCATCAAAGGCTTTTTTCACTTATATAAATAATGTTTACAGGAATTATAGAATCACTTGGGATCTTAAAATCCCTTGAAAAGGAGGGAACGAACGTGCATTTTACCTTTCAATCAAGTATTTCACCAGAATTAAAGGTAGATCAAAGTCTGAGTCACAATGGGGTTTGCTTAACCGTTACCGGGATAGAAGGCAATGTGCATAAAGTAACCGCTGTGGCAGAAACCATGGAGAAGTCAAACTTAGGCCAACTAAAAGTAGGAGCCCAGGTTAACTTAGAGCGCTGCATGATTGCCAATGGGCGTTTTGACGGCCATATAGTGCAAGGACATGTTGATGAGTGCGCAACCTGTATTGGTGTTGATGACCAGCAAGGAAGCACCATTTTTACCTTCAAACTCCTTAAAAAGTCATTGTTATTCGTTGAAAAGGGCTCAATTACTATTAATGGCATTAGTTTAACTATATTTAACTGTACAGAAGATCAATTCTCTGTTACAATAATTCCATATACAATGGAACAGACCATCATGGGTAGTTTAAAAAAGAACGACACGGTTAATATTGAGTTCGATATTGTTGGAAAATATGTAGCTAGAATGACAAAGGGGTAAGTATGGAAAAGATAATAAAGCAGTATGCTGCATATAATGAGTGGGCGAATGATAAGATTGTTGCTTTTATAGACCAAAGTGATATTGATTTAAAAGCGCCTTTCAAAAGCTCGTTTGAAACAATTTTTGATAACATATTACATATTTGGGATGCCGAATACATTTGGTATAAGCGCGTTCAAGGGCAGCCAATAGAAACTTGGCCATCAAAGAGTTTTAAAGGGTCCTGGCCTGAGTTAAAACAAGAATTTTCAAACTCAAATGCTAATTGGACAAACTTAATGGAGTCTATGAGCACAAGTGATTTGGAAAAGGAGTACAGCTACAAAAACTCAAGAGATATTAAATTCACAAGTTCTTTAATAGAAATTGCCATGCATTTGTTCAACCACGCTACCTACCACCGTGGGCAAATTGTAACAATTCTACACCAAAATGGCAACCCAAGCGTTGGTTCAACAGATTTGATTAGTTTTTTTCGAATACAATAAGGTAGTCCAGAGTCAAAGGCCTAAGATTTAAAGAAGATAGCTGAAAGCAGCAAGTTAAAAGCCACAAGCTTAAAAAAACCGTCAAACTGATGATAATCCTTGACCGATGAAGGGGCATCAAGGAGTATTCTGACTTCTCCTCTTAAGGAGTAGGTCAGAATGTATCGAAGTATCGGTTTTTGACTAATTAAATTATATCAAGTACTACTGCATGCTCGGAACTAGGTTCCTCAAACATCCTTAAACTTTTATGCTTTTAGCTCGTAGCTTTTGACTTACAGTAAGTATTCGGTTAAAAATGTACTTGCACAATGGCTTTCCACCTTTTAATGCTCCTTTTCCCAACATTCTAGATCCCAATACCATTTTGTATACATCGTTGGCTTTTAAGTACGACATGGAGTGAATTAACTTGTGTGTGTATTTATAATCGGGATGTAAAATGATAATAGTATAACCCTTTAGTTCTAAGACCTTTTTATAACATGTTTTTTGATTGGTTCCATATTTTCTGTTGTTATAATGGCGTATGAAATGCTTAATCCCAAATTCCTCAGCAACTTTTAACGTATTGTAGCTACTATCATCCACTAATAGAATCTCGTCTACTATGTCTGTTGGAATTTCCTTAAACGTTTTAATAAGGTGTGCTCAGCATTATTTGCAGGAAGTTCAAGGATAATTTTTTATCTCTAAGCATAGAACGATTTTAACGTATAGAGGGCTTTATTGAATCTTTCAACATTCAATAAATAAACTATCCCTTAAAATTCAATCGCATCCCTCTATGCCCTGTATCCACAGTACCATCGCTATAAACAATCTTACCGTTTACAAAAGTGGTGTGAATGGTGTGGCTAAAGGTATGGTCTTCAAAGGGCGACCAGCCACATTTGTATAAAATATTGCTTTGGGTGACCTTGTAAGGCGTTTTTGGATCTACCAATACTAAGTCAGCATAATAACCTTCACGGATAAAACCACGCTCCTTAATATTAAAACACCTAGCAACATCATGGGAAGTCTTTTTAACTAAATGCTCTACAGTTAAATCAGTATCCTGGCATAAATCAAATAGGGCAGGAAGGTAATGTTGTATCAACGGTCCACCACTTGGGGCTTTCAAATAAGAATTGGACTTTTCATCCTTAGTGTGTGGTGCATGGTCTGTTGCCATTACATCAATTACATCTGTAATAACGGCATTTAAAATGGCTGCTCGGTCGGTTTTAGACTTTACCGCAGGATTCCATTTAATTTTTGTGCCTAATTCTTTATAATCTTCGTCGCTAAACCACAAATGATGCACACAGGCTTCTGCGGTAATGCGTTTATCGCCTAAAGGCAATTTATTTGAGAATAATGAAAGCTCTTTTGCCGTAGAAATATGCAATATATGTAGCCGTGTATTGTGTTTTTTAGCCAATGCCACTGCCATTGATGAGCTTTTGTAGCAAGCTTCGGCACTTCGTATAATTGGGTGCTGCTCAATTGGTATATCCTCTCCAAATTGCTTTATGGCTGCCTCGGTATTGGCTCTAATTGTACTTTCGTCTTCGCAGTGGGTAGCAATTAACATAGGGCATTGAGAAAAAAGTGTGTTTAAGGCCGTTTCATTGTCAACCAACATGTTTCCGGTGCTCGACCCCATAAAAACCTTTACTCCGCATACTTTAGAAGCATCTGTAGCCAAAACATCTTCAATATTGGTATTGGTGGCACCCATGAAAAAACTATAGTTTACAACAGCATCTTTGGCTCCAATGGCGTATTTGTTTTCTAACTCTTGTTGGGTAGTGGTTTGCGGATTAGTGTTTGGCATTTCCATAAAGGATGTAACCCCACCAGCTGCAGCTGCAATACTTTCTGTATGAATTGTGGCCTTGTGAGTTAGCCCAGGCTCTCTAAAGTGTACTTGATCATCAATTGCTCCAGGAATTAGTAGTAAACCCTCGGCATTTATCTCAATTGCATGGCTATCCTCAATAGAAGGGGCCACCTTAGCAATACGATCATCAACTATTAAAACATCTTTTACTTCACTTGTACCTTCGTTTACAACGCATGCACTTTTAATTAATATCCGCATTAACTATTTTTTTAACTCAGAAAGCGCCCTTTTTACTTCAATTCTTTTTCCGTCTTTTTTAGCAACTACCCAAGCGTTTTTAATGCCCATTTTTTGAATATCTTTTTTGAAATTGGTAGCAACTTGGTAGTCCATAAATTTCCCAACGGTATATTTAGTAAAGTCATCTCCGTTTTCTTCACTAATGGCAGTTAAGTTGCCCTTATATTGTTTTAAATCGAAATTTTTAAATGCTCCTAGTTGTACTTCAAACCAAATTCCTTTAGTTGAGTTGTTTATTATAATTCCTTCTCCTTCAAGTTGTTGCTTATAGCTTTCTACTTGACTAGTTTTTACCGCAAGTTCAGATTGAAGCTTGGCATTTAGCCCTTTATTCCAATCGGTTGAAAACTTATACTTACCGTTTTCCTTAACGATAAATTCAGCAAATACTATAAAAATAATAGCTAAAATTAATAGCAATAAGCTTGCAAAGAATGAGGTTTTAAAGAAGCCCTTAGAGCTTTCTAACTGTTCAATTTTTTCTTGCGACATAGTTGAAATATAAAATAGATTTCTGTCAAATTTACAACTAATTGAATAAATACAATACTTTTGCCAAAAACCTATTGTAATGGCAAAAAAAGATATCAGTATAAAAGTAGAATTAGATTCAAATAATATTCCGGAAACCATTGTTTGGGATGCTACAGACAGCAATTCGGGTAAGCCAATGATAGCAAAAGCAATAATTTTAGCTTTATGGGATCATCAAATGGCTAATAGCATGCGTATTGACCTTTGGACGAAAGAAATGCCTGTTGATGAAATGAAGCAATTTTATTTCGAAACTTTTATGACCATGGCCGATAGTTTTGAGCGCGCAACGGGCGATAAGAAAGGGACAGAGTTCATCAAAGAATTTGCCACAAACTTTAGTGACGTAATAGGATTAACTGAATCTAAGTAAAAGAAAAAATAAAAAAGTATCTTTGGCATTAGCCCTTAAAATCAATCACGTTAAATGTTTAAATTTTGCTCCTTTAAATTTGATACAGTGATAAAAGCCCTTGTGTTTTTGTTTTTTGTGTCATTTCTCCAAAAATCTTCAGCCCAAGTGCTTATTGACACTTTGAGTACACCCACTCAGCTTGTTCAAAATGTGCTTTTAGGTGAAGGTATCATCGCATCCAACATTACTTTTATAGGTCCACAGTCTGCCATAGTTGGTTTTCAAGAGACTTCAGAAGAAATTGGGTTTTCATCAGGACTTATTCTTACTAACGGTAGTTATAAAAATGTTCAGGGGCCCAATGTATTGGATAACAGCAGTTTTTCAAATAATGGAGATGGAGATTCTGATTTAAATACCTTAACAACAGGTAAAACTAAGGATGCTACCATTTTGGAGTTTGATTTTGAGGGAATTGCAGATACTGTTGTTTTCAGGTATGTTTTCGCATCAGAAGAGTACAATGAGTTTGTTTGTAGTGAGTTTAACGATGTATTCGGATTTTTTGTAAGTGGACCAGGCATTGTAGGGGTTGAAAATGTAGCATTAATTCCAGGTACAACTACCGAAGTAGCCATTAACACAATTAACAATGGTGCTCCGGGTACTTTTGGAGATGCAGCCAATTGTTCAACTGGATTAAACAATAAACAATTTTATAGAGACAATAAAAATGGGCAACTATATGAATATGATGGGTTTACTGTTGTTCTAGAAGCTAAATTTGCAGTACAAGCATGTGAAATCTATCACATTAAATTGGCTATTGCCGATGTAAGTGATTTCATTTATGATTCTGGAGTGTTTTTTGAAGCAAACAGTTTCTCAAATAGTAGCGCTGATTTGGTTTTTCTTTCTGCTTCAACTAACGGAAATGGGACCGAAATGGCCGAAGGATGTAACGTTGGGGAGATTTGCTTTACGCGAAGAGCTGGCTTAAATCAACCTAAAACAGTGTATTTTGAATTTAGCGGAGAGGCTAAAGTAGTTACCGACTATACTTCTAGTTTAAAAGACTCCGTTGTATTTGGCGTAGGGGTATCAGAAATTTGCATTGATATCACTGCTTTAAGCGATTTAATTACAGAAAGTTCAGAAACGCTGATTTTAACCTTAGTTGATACCTCTCTTTGTTCAAATCCTTCTGTGCAATTGTTAATTTATGATATTGATTCAATGTTGACTTTAGAGGTTTTTACTGACACCACCATTTGTGAAGGTGAAACAGTAATATTAACAGCTAAAGGAGAGGGTGGTTCCAAACAGTTTAACATAAGCTGGAGCGATGGAGCAATAGGACCATTTAATCCGGTACAACCAGATACAACCACTGTTTATATAGTAACCTTAGTAGATTTTTGTACAGGTGACACCCTACTGGATACGGTTACTGTTGAAGTAACCCCAATTTTAATTTCTCCAACTATTTCTCCAATGGACACTTTAATTTGCAAAGGAGATTCAATACAGGTAGTAATAACTGGAGGAATGGAATTTGAATGGATTCCTGCAACCGGAGTAAGCAACCCAGCAGGAAATAACGTAAAGGTTAGTCCGCCTAAATCTACTAGCTACGAAATCGTCGTAACAGATACGGCTTTGAATGAATGCCCAGTTAGTGTGTTTATTAATGTAGCAGTTTTTGACTTTGAGGTGCCACCAACTGCAACAGTTTGTATCGAAGGTTCTGTTGAAATTATCGCTCTAGGAGGCCCAAGCACTAATTATTTATGGACACCTGCTAATATTGTATCAAATGTCAACGATTCTACAATAATGGCGTTTCCAACAACCCCAACAACAGTTTCAGTAGCTGCTACCAGCAAGGAAGGGTGTATGGTTACAAAAACGATTCAAGTAGGAGTAGACGAGATTCCAGAAACCACAATTTCTGATGATATTGTGATTTGTAAGAGGGAAGGAGTGCCAATTGAAGTAAATGGAGGAACTGGATATTCTTGGTCACCTTCAAGCAGTTTAAGTAAACCTTTTAGTGGACAAACAGAAGCATTCCCAATTGAGTCAACTAAATATGTAGTGACTATTTTTAATGGCGCATGTCAGGTAAAAGATTCAGTAAACGTATTTGTTAGAGAAGAAATTGAACCAGATTTTACTTTCGAGACGATGGATTGTAGTAAAAAGGCTATTTTCTCTAACCTAACGCCAACGGATGATGAAGGGTTTAACTTTTTAATGTGGAAGTTTGATAATGGCGACACCTCTACTAAAGAAAACCCAACTTATACTTACCAAGATTCAGGTACTTATAAAGTGGTTTTAATAAATAATCCGAATACCTCCTGTTCAGATTCCGTTGTAAAAGAAGTATTAATTGAACCTATAGAGGTTGATACTTTCGATTTGCCAAATGTATTTACACCAAACGACGACAATGTAAATGATGTATTTAAGATAGAAATTGAAGACGGTGCATGTGAAATTATATCGCTTAGAATTTATAGTCGCTGGGGTGATGAAGTATTTAGAATTGAAGATCGCTTTAATTTATTTTGGGATGGAAACACTCCAAATGGTGGTAAAGCTGCTAAGGGGGTCTACTTTTATGTGTTTGAAACCGATGAAGGCGACCAAATAAAGGGCACTATAAACTTATATCGATAATTAAATAATTAAGGACATAGTCTATTCATTTCTGTTAAAAATTTTAGATTTGCTAATCTTATAAAAAGTAAAAAATGAAAATCATTAAAATAGTACTTCCATTAATCATACTGATAACGGCTTTTTTCTTGTATAAAGGCATAGCAGACCCTATTGCTTTCAACAAAGAGCGTAAAGTAGTTTATGCCAAAGTAATCCAAAACTTAAAGGATATTAGAACTGCACAAGTTGCATTTAGATCTGTTTACGATGATTACGCACCTACCTTTGATTCATTAGAGAAATTTTTGCAATATGATAGTTTACTTTATGTAGTAAAAATTGGAGATCCCGAAGATTCAACATCTGTAGTAACTATAGATACAAACTATATAAGTGTTTATGACTCATTAGTAGAAGGAAACTATGCTTTAGATTCATTAAAATTTGCACCTTATAGCGGAGCAAAATTTTCAATGGAGACTGGAAAAGTAAACAAAGGGGGAGTAACTGTACCGGTATTTCAAGTGAAGGATACTAAACCGTTTGATCCAGAAAAACCACTTCAAGTAGGTTCGTTAACAGATGGTTCAACAGCAGGTAACTGGGAATAGTATCAAACGCTCAGATACATTTGATATAAACCATATTGAAAGATATGAAGGGTCCATTTTGCTAAGGCGAGATGGATTTTCTTTTTATATGAGTGAAAATGGGGAATTTAGGTCGGTGCAAGACGTATCTGAATTCGATTTTACTGTTATCCCATCAGAGATTAAGAATTTAACCATATGGTCTGATACCAATAGGATACTAGCTGCCCCAAATGTCGTAGAACCACATTCAGAAGTATTCAACTCACATCATGAGTATGTTCCAAGTAGAAGTATTATTAGCATTAAAAAGCCATTCGTTACTTTACTTTACGATGAAAATATATTGGCAATAGAACTTCTGCAGCAATTACCAATGCCTAAATCATTTCATCACTTAATTGATTTAATTAAAGACGATGAAGAAAAAGACAACATTGCGGCTGTGCATTTTGGGGAAACGATGTTTTTGAAAACCTTTTCTCAAAATCAATTACAGGGTTTAACTTCTTTTAAAGTTAAAAGTCAAGAAGATATTTTATATTTTGTTGGTACGATGCTTGAAGAAAAGGAATTGGATGAAAAACTAGTGTCTGTTCAAGTTGTTAGCGATTTGAAATGTAATGAGTTTTTAGCTGAGTATTTCACCAACTTAAAAATACAAACTACCGAATCAAGTTTATTAGCACACACTACTTTATTAGCCTTGAGCTAAACTATGAGAATAATTAGCGGAAAACATCGAGGTAGAAACATTATTGCCCCAAACAACTTGCCCTCTCGTCCAACTACAGATAGGGCCAAAGAAGGACTCTTTAATGTGTTGATGAATCAATTTGAATTTGAAGACTTAACATTTCTAGATTTATATAGCGGTACAGGCAATATAAGCTACGAAATGATGTCGCGAGGGGTCACGAAGGGTGTTAGTGTAGATTTAAACGGCAAGTGCATCAAATTCATTGAAAAGACTACTGAGTTGCTTCAGCAAACAGAGTGGGAGATAGAGCATGCACATGTTTTAGCCTATTTAAAGAATTGTACAAAGACATTCGATATAATTTTTGCCGATCCACCCTATAAGTTTACAGAATTGAAAAAGTTGATTGATCCAATTTTTGAACGTAAATTGCTAAATGAAGGAGGCTGGTTGATATTAGAACATCAAAGCGCTACCAATATATTTATTGATAGGCCTATATTGATGAAAAGAGAATACGGCGACAGCACCTTTACTATAATTGAGAACTAACATGAAAAGAGCGTTATTTCCAGGGTCGTTTGATCCAATTACAAAAGGACATCAAGATATTGTTGAGCGTGGCTTAGGTCTATTTGATGAGATTGTGGTTGGAATAGGATATAATACATCCAAACCAGGTTTTTATAGTATTGAAAAAAAGTTAGAAATGGTTCAATCCGTTTTTAAGGGCAATGACAAAATCAAGGTTAAGAAATTTAACGGATTAACAGTTGATTTTTGTAAAGAGGTAGAAGCGCAATTTATTTTACGTGGAGTTCGTACCAATTTGGATTACGAATATGAGAACGCAATTGCCAAAATGAACGAGAAAATGATGCCCGGATTAGAGACAATTATCTATTTGAGTAGGTCAAAATACTCATTTGTGAGCTCATCCATCGTTCGAGAGATAATTAAGCATAAGGGAGACGTTTCTCAATTTGTTCCTAATCAAGTAGTTGCCTTAATAAGGTAAATCTTTTTCATTTTAATTGAAGAAAAAGTTGAGTACGTCCTTTTTAAAATTTATTTTTGCACTCCCAATCAGGGAAAAGGATGATTCCGTAGCTCAGTTGGTAGAGCATTTCCCTTTTAAGGAAGTGGTCCTGGGTTCGAGTCCCAGCGGGATCACCAGATATAAAAAACCGTTCAATGAAAGTTGAACGGTTTTTTTTTGCAACAAACATTAATTAGAGAAAAGCTGGGGCGAGAAGCAAGCTAAATGGAGTATTAACGAGATTTGGTGCAGTCCCGATTGAAGCCTGAAGAATAGAGGAAGAACATCGGGAAGTCCCAGCGGGATCTCTAGAGTATAAAAACAGCCCATTACAGTAATGTAGAGGACTGTTTTTTGACCAAAGCCATTTAGTTTAATGTAGAAATTTAGAATTCAATCAACTTTTAAAACAACTGTTGAGCTTTTCGCAATAATTCATTTCATCTGTATCTTTCAATAAACTAGTGGTATAAGCCAATGGCGAGCCAAAACTTGTAACATTACTCAATATAAATCCGTATATTTGTACAAATAGATTATTCGAATTGGGTTCAATCTTAGCAATTTGCTAGGTGCTTAAATCCGAATAATTAGATATAAATTTACCTATACTTTAACTTTTTATTGATTACTCGCAGAACATTTCCCTAGTATTTAGGTTAGTAGTGTTATGTGATTACGTATTTAAAACCAATCTATTCATAAAAATAGGGCAGAAGTAAAATCATAATTTAAAGCTATATATAATTTTGAAAAAAGAACAAGTAACCGTAAAATTCGCTAGTGTTAATCAATCTGAAGGTTTTAGCATTGAAATCAGAAAGCGAGTTAAAGACTATTTCAAATCAAACAACTTAAGTAAAAAAGGCGACTGGCGCATCTATTCCAAAGCTATAATTTGGATAACGCTCTATATTGCTCCTTTTGTGGCTATGATGGTCTTCAACTTAAATATTTGGGCATGTCTATCATTAAGTGTTTTAATGGGTATAGCAGCTGCAGCAATTGGTTTAAACACCATGCACGATGCAAACCATGGAACATTTTCAAAGAGAAACTGGTTGAACAAGCTTGCCGGCTCTACATTAATGATGTTAGGCGGTAATCCTTTTACTTGGAGAATTCAGCATAATGTTTTACATCATTCTTTCACTAACATTCACAACCACGATGAGGATATTTCTCCAAGTGGGGTAATGAGATTTAGTCCAGAGGAAAAAGTAAAATGGATTTTTAAGTTCCAGCACATTTACGGACCGTTTTTATATGGTTTAATGTCGCTTGTATGGACCTTACACAAGGATTTTGTACAAATTGTAAAGTACAGAAAGCTTAACTTAATAAAGCCAAATGGTTCCAATTTCACTAAAGAAATGCTAGTGAACATCTTAATAAAAATTGGCTACTTCAGTTACATTATTGTATTGCCTCTTTTAATAATGGACTTAGCTTGGTGGCAATGGATTTTTTGCTTCTTAACCATTCACTTTGTTGGTGGTTTACTGCTAGCATTAGTGTTTCAAGCAGCTCATGTTGTGGAAGAAACAGAACATCCACAACCAAAAGAATGTGGTTCGATGCAGGATGAATGGATGATTCACCAATTAAAAACAACAGCTAATTTTGCTACAAATAGCAAGTGGTTTAGTTGGTTCTGTGGTGGACTAAATTTCCAAGTGGAGCATCATTTATTTCCAAACATTAGTCACGTACATTATCCAGCAATGGCTAAAATAGTAAGTATGTGTGCAAGGGAATATAATGTGCCTTACAATGATACGCCTACATTTTTTCAAGCAGTTTCCTCTCACTTTAAAGAGTTGAAAGCTTTGGGAAAAAAATAGTAGCAATACATTCTCATCATTTATTTGATGACCTAATAGATAAAAAAGAAAAACCTATTCGTGTAAATCGAATAGGTTTTTTTGCTTTTAAAACAGTAAATAAATAAGTCTACTAGACCAAAATAGCATAAATAAAAAATTCATCAACATTTGTCGATAGTTTTTAATCAATTACATTGTCTATTAATATAGTTAATCGTAAATTTGCACCTTAATTCAACCCTTTTTAATTTCTCAAAAGAAGATAAATGCCTAATAAAGGAAAAATCGTTCAAATTATTGGCCCTGTAGTTGACGTTGCGTTTAACACAGAAGATTCAAAATTGCCTAATATCCTAGATTCTTTAAACATTGTTAAAGAAGATGGTTCTGTAGTAGTTCTAGAAACACAACAGCACTTAGGAGAAGATAGAGTTCGTACAATTGCGATGGATTCTACTGATGGTTTAATGCGTGGAATGGATGTTATTGATTCTGGTTCTCCAATTAAAATGCCAATAGGTGAAGAAGTTAAAGGAAGATTATTCAACGTTGTTGGTAAAACAATTGACGGTATTGGAGATATAGACAATACAAACGGTAATTCAATTCACCGTGCTGCTCCTAGATTCGAAGATCTTTCTACAGATTCAGAAGTACTTTTCACAGGTATTAAGGTAATTGACCTTTTAGAGCCTTATGCTAAAGGTGGTAAAATTGGTTTGTTTGGTGGAGCCGGTGTTGGTAAAACTGTACTTATAATGGAATTGATTAACAACATTGCGAAAGGATATGAAGGACTTTCAGTTTTTGCTGGTGTTGGTGAAAGAACAAGAGAAGGAAACGATTTACTTCGTGAAATGATCGAATCAGGCGTAATTCGTTACGGTGAAGAATTCGTAAAAGACATGGAAGAAGGTGGATGGGATCTTTCTAAAGTGGATAAAAAAGAATTAGCAAAATCACAAGCTACATTAGTATTCGGTCAAATGAATGAGCCTCCAGGAGCACGTGCAAGAGTAGCACTTTCAGGACTTACAATTGCTGAATACTTTAGGGATGGTGATGAAGAGTCAGGTGGAAAAGATATTCTTTTCTTTATTGATAACATTTTCAGATTTACACAAGCAGGTTCTGAAGTATCAGCACTTCTTGGTCGTATGCCTTCTGCTGTTGGGTACCAACCTACCTTAGCAACTGAAATGGGATTAATGCAAGAACGTATTACTTCAACAAAAAGAGGTTCAATTACATCGGTACAAGCAGTATATGTACCTGCCGATGATTTAACTGATCCTGCACCAGCAACAACATTTGCTCACTTAGATGCAACTACAGTACTTTCTCGTAAAATTGCTGAGTTAGGTATTTATCCTGCAGTGGATCCTTTAGATTCTACATCAAGAATCTTAAGCCCAGATATATTAGGTGATGAGCATTACAATACAGCTCAAGAAGTAAAAGAAATTTTACAACGATACAAAGAATTACAAGATATCATTGCAATTCTAGGTATGGATGAATTGAGTGAAGAAGATAAATTAGTGGTTTCTAGAGCACGTCGTGTTCAACGTTTCTTATCTCAACCTTTCTTCGTAGCAGAGCAGTTTACTGGTCTTCCAGGAGTATTAGTTGATATTAAAGACACAATTAAGGATTTCAAAGCAATTCTTAACGGTGAAGTTGACGACTTACCTGAAGCAGCATTCAACTTAGTGGGAACACTTGCTGATGCGAAAGAAAAAGGTGCGAAAATTTTAGCTGAAGCTCAATAATATGCATTTAGAAGTATTAACCCCAGATAGAAAAGTATTCACAGGTGAAGTAATTGGTATCAGAGTTCCTGGTTCTAAAGGTTCATTTGAAGTACTTAATAACCACGCTGCAATCGTTTCAACCCTTGATAATGGTCCTATGATCATTCGTAAAGAAGGTGAAACCCTTGAAATGGTTGTTGAAGGCGGTACTATTGAAGTGTTAAACAACAATGTAGTTGTTTTAGCTGAATCAGTTATTGAAAACTAAGTTTTCTTAAACATACTTAAAACCCTATTTGTCACTGGCAAATAGGGTTTTTTTTTGGTTTTGGACTTGTTTTTCTCTGTGTTCTACGTGTTAAAAAAAGTGTGAGCATAAATAAAACAAGTTGTTCCCTCTGAAAATACTAACTAGATTTAAGCAATAGAACCGGTTAAGTCCTGAAAAAAGTGGACACTATTTTTTTAGTTTATTTTGAAAATTCGCTTTTTTTTTTAGGTTTGGTATTTACTAAACTTAATAATCTCTTTATGAACTTAATAACCAAACTTCCAGCCATCGTTGGAATAGCACTAGCATTTTTTGTATTATCTAGCACACAAGTTACTCATGCGCAAAATCAGCAAGCTGAACAAATTGTATTAGGACAAAAGCTGAATAACCCTTATACAATTCCTGTTATGCAACAGGCATATGAAAATTTAAGTCCGTTATTTTTGGCGTTAAATAATGAATTCAACATTACCAGAAGTCATTATTACATAAAACTTAAGCCTGTTTCTGACATTGACATTGCGGCAATTGATATTTCAAATTTGGAAACTTTTGATTATCCACTTGACTATGAAATATTAAATAACGGAGTTTACTATCAAGACCCATCAATTCCGAAAGGTCAACCTACCTTTCAATACACTGTAGTAACCAACCTAAATGACGTACCAAATGTAAATTATGAGGTGCTTGAAGAAATTTACATTCCAGAATTAACTGAAGATGCTAGAGATAGTATTGAAATATTCGCCTTGGTAAATGAGGCACTAAGAATAACTAACAACACTTATAACATAGTTTTTAACGAATTAAGCAAGTCGATTATCATTGATGACCCTTTCCCACAAGGAATTAGAATTCTTCCAGCTCGTTATAGCCCTCAAGGGCGGGTTCGAGTTTTTGATCGAGTAGTTAACGATTTTATTCCTATTGAAGGGGTAAAGGTAATTGCTCAAAATTGGTTTGATTGGGGAAGTTCAACTACAGATAGTAATGGTTATTATTTTATAAAACAATTTAGATTTAAAATAAATTATAAAATTAAATGGGAAGAGAAACAATTTGATGTCCGATCAGGAGCCTATGGTCAAGCGGTTTTTATAGGACCCACTCAAACTAAAAGCCCATGGAATGCTGATGCAAATGGAGGTGTTCAAGAGTACTATGGACATATTTTTAGAGGGGCACATGATTATTATAAATATTATGCAAGTGTTGGAGTTAAAAGACCACCGTTAAAATCTACTCCAGGCACATCCTCTTCCTCTTCCTCTTTTAGATCTAAACTAAAAATTGCAGCTCATGCAGATGCAGCAACTAGCGTTGCTTTTCCACATTTAATTTCACCATTAGGAATTCTACCAAATGTTGCAATACATTCATATAATCTACCATCGGATCAAATTTATAGCACAACTGTTCATGAAATTTCTCATGTGACTCATCAATTTTATGCTGGAAATGCTAATTACGCCTTGGTTGAATGTAGACTAAGAGAAACTTGGTCATATACTATTGAATACTACTTTACAATATGGAAATATAATCAACTAAGAGGTTCAACTTATAATTTTTACAGTTCTGTGAATAGACAGCGTCTAGATGAAAATTTGTTTTACACAACTGCCTGTATTGATTTAATAGATAATGAGGATCAAAGTGTAAATGCAATAAATCCAATACAAAATACTCCAACTCCATGCAAGTGTGGCGGTTTTTTTGATTCTAATAATTGTCAATTTGCTACAGCTCCAAATGGTTCTACCCCTAAAATTGTAGATGGCGCAAATAATGGTAACTTTGTTTATACTCCAGTTAATGGTACATGTCCTCTAGGTTCAGGAAATATGATAAATGGAGACTGCTTATATATGAACATTCCAAATGGGTGTAAGCCTTTTATTTATGGACAGTATTTTTATACTAGAAGGTTTAGAAACACAGGTGTACCAGAAGATTGGGTAAGTGGTTACAGCATTAGTCAAATAGAAGAAACCGTTTATATATCTGATGGTTTTACAACTTTAGGTGAAAATTTAAAAAGCCGATACACAAACCCAACAGAGCAATTTGTGGATGATTTATTAGACCAATGGGAAAAAGCCTCTTGTTTAGATCAAATCTTAGGTCAATAGTTAATTACGTCAAAATGAATAAAAACTATGTAATCCTTTTACATATTTCAATTTTTGTAGCTTCTTGTGTAGGAAGGCCTCCTTTCGAAGAATGTGGTGTAAATGCGGAAATTAAGAACACAACAGAATTCGATATTGAAGCCTTTATATATGTTACCGATGAACTTGGACAAGCTTTGCTTGCAGATACCTTATTTCTTCAAGCAAAAACAGGTAATATAAGGCAGGGTGGATTAGGTAGGGAGCCTGTTAAGACTCCAATTCAAATTTTAAATGCAGACTCTGTTCAATTTTACTTTTTAGAATTGGATAAAAGAGTTTCTTACTCCCTTGATCATAGTTCAACTAAAAACAACTTGTACTATATAGAAGACTACGACCGCAGTGATAAGGTTGAGGAATGTGGTGGATACACATTGGCGGAGTATTTAATAGATGAAGAGCATGTAAATGCGGCTAGGTAGTATTTTTTTCTCCTTGACCTCCGAGAAACCTTTGTGTTCTCTATGTTAAAAAAAAGGTGAGCATAAATAAAACAAGTTGTTCCCTCTGAAATTACTAACTAGATTTAAGCAATAGAACCGAAGCTTTGGACTTTGGACATTAAACTTTAGACTAAAATCATGAACATACTAATAACCGGTGCAACAGGAATGGTTGGAAAAGCCATATTACTTGAAGCAATAAAAGAACCTAAAATTGAAAAGATCGTCCTTTTAAGCCGTACAACAACAGGAGCAACCAACCCAAAAGTAAAAGAAGTACTACTAAAAGACTTTAACAAAATAGCCTCGGTAAAAGACGAATTAGGTAATCTAGATGCCTGTTTTCACTGCATGGGAATATCAGCAATGGGCTTAAGCGAAGCGCAATACAAAGCAATTACATTCGACATGACCAAAGCCTTGGCAGACATTTGTTTTGAACTAAACCCAAAAATGACTTTCAATTATGTTTCAGGTGCAGGTACAGACAGCACCGAAAAAGGAAAAGTAATGTGGGCTAGAGTAAAAGGCAAAACAGAGAATTACATTCTTTCAAGAGGCTTTTCAAAATCTTACATGTTTAGACCAGGAGCAATTTTACCAGAAAACGGCATCAAATCTCGAACAGCACTTTATAATTTCTTCTACTTTATCATGTGGCCGTTTTTTCCATTATTAAAAAAGATGAAAAGCGTAACAACAACTACCAAAATTGGTCGTGCCATGCTCAATACACTTGAGGTTAATCAATTACCCTCTAATTTTCTGTCAAACACCGAAATTAATGAATTAGCTAAAATGTAAGTATTTGCAATAGGGATAGCTGGTGTTCATTAGGAAAAAGAAAACTTTCTACTAATTCCACGCTATTGTGATATTGGCTGTATGCTCCAAACTTAAAACTCTTGCTGCGAAGTTACCATCTCGCTCTTTTCCCCCTCACATCAAAATGCAAGGTCTGAGATCCAGAATACCATCCCAATCCTCCTTTATCGCCAATAATTAATGTGTCCAGTAAGTCGTAAGGCACTTTTTTATCAATTGAATCAGCAATTCCGTTTCTATCAATATCTCCAACACTAATATCTACTGCTTCACCAACAACATGCCTGCTTTTAGGAGCGCCCTCCTTAATTCTATTGTATTTTGGAGGCCTGTAGCCATTGCGGATACTTATTTGCTCTACATCATAGCCTAGTGAGTCTAAAAGCGAGTTTAATTCAATAAAACGGTACAATAAGGTGTCGTTTACAAGCCAAATCAACTCATTGGAGTCAATATTCCAAAAGTGCTTTGTATAAAAATAGTCTTTTGGCATAAAATCCTTTATTCGATGATGCCCAACTATCTTTTTATAGATGTCATGTGCAGGAATTATTCTATAAGTTGAATTTTCAAGCATCTGACAAAATGGTTCTAAATGCGATTCGGATTCAAAACAGTAAAAATCTGGTAATTGATGATATTTAAGTTTTGGATAAGGACTTAAAATGGAATCAATTTTTGCAGTATTAGTAACATCTGGTTCATTGGGGATATTCCACTCATATTTTTTTTGATAGTAAGAATCTCGAACTTCCCAAGAGCTAAGTAAAAGCAGAAAAAAACTAAATAGTACTAGTATAAAAACTATTAAGGCATAAAATAGATTACTAACCATAAGCTAAACTACAAATAAGGTATAGAAATATTAAACGTAGTGCCAACATCAACTTTGAAGTCAATTGAAATAGAATCACGATGTAATTCTGCCACTTTTCTACAATGAGCTAAGGAAATTCCTGCCCCTTCATAGGTTTCACGTGTATGAAGTCTTTGAAAAAGCATTCTTAACTCCAGCTCGTATCCTTTAATTGTTGGCAATAAGTTTAACTTATTTGGTGTGATCAGAATTATTTAAAAAATATATTTTCCAGCTAGCAATTTAACTTACTTTGGCTATGACAAAGCTTAATTTTT
>JBLIDK010000017.1:0-41373 GCA_047632595.1 Sphingobacteriales bacterium | reverse complement strand
GTACGGCTAGCTTAGATAGTTTATCGCTGGACAACGGAACCAACGATGCTTGTGGATTAGCGAGCCTTGGCTTAAGTCAGTATGCCTTTAGCTGTAACGACATAGGCGAGGCCAACGAAATCATCTTTTCAGCGGTTGATGTAAACAACAACCAAATAAGCAAAACAGTTAGCGTTACGGTCTTAGACAGTATTAAACCGATTTTATTAACAAAGGACACCATCTTATATTTAGATGCTAATGGTACGGCTAGCTTAGATAGTTTATCGCTGGACAACGGAACCAACGATGCTTGTGGGTTAGCGAGCCTTGGATTAAGCCAGTATGTTTTTGATTGTGACGACATAGCCACCAACGAAATTACCTTTACAGCGGTTGATTCAAGCGGCAATTCAGCAAGCAAAACAGTTAGCGTTACGGTGTTAGACACGATTAAGCCAGTTGTAAATACTAAAGACATAACAATTTATTTAGATAGTTCAAGGACAAAAAAGATCAGTGCTAAGGATATTGATGATGGTTCTTGGGACAACTGCGGTATAGAGTTGTTATATATTGATTCCTCTGATATTCAGTTTAATTGTTTCCATACCAACTTAGATTATGTGCTAGTGACGTTATACGCAGAAGACTTATCGGGAAATAGCGCAGTGCAAACGGCAAAAGTGTTTGTCTTGGACACCTTTAAAGTTAACGCACAGATAATAGCTAATAACATCTGTGAGGGAGAGGATTTATCTTTTACAACAGAAAGTGCTCAATCTTACCTTTGGACCGGGCCAAATGGATTTAAAAGTAAAGAACAATCACCTTTGGTGACAAGAGCCACTTTGCTTGATGGAGGAACTTACTCTTTAAGCGCAACTTCCAGTAATGGTTGTGTAAGTGAAGGCACTATAGATATTGTGGTGAATCCAAGACCAAGTATTGCTGTAGTGGCATCTGAAGTAACTATTTGCCTAAATGAAGAAACCACTTTAGAGGTAAGTAACCCACAAGCGGGACATACTTACACTTGGAGTGAGCAAGGAGGGGCAGTGGTTGGAACTGGAGCACAAGTTGTGGTTAGTGCAACAGAACAAACTACCTACGAGGTGGAAGTAATTAACGATTCAACAACATGTTCAAACTTAACGACCGTTGAAGTAACAGTTGATCCACTACCAATAGCCTCTTTCCTTTACGAAGTAAAAAACCTAGAGGTAACATTTAGGGGATTCGGCTTGAATAATGTTACCGATTGGGAATGGAGCTTTGGAGATAGAACGGAAAACGTAAAAGGCAATCAAAACCCAGTTCATTTCTTTAATCAACTTGGTATATATACTATACAGTTAATTGTAGAAAATCCATGTGGAATAGACACCACGGAATGTACAATAAATGTGGATGGCAGCACTTATTCAGGAACGAACTGCGAACAACTCACAGGAATATATGACAAGCAACTTTTTGATGCAAAATTAGAGGTTCATCCTAATCCATATCACCACAGCACCACTATCCATTTAGAGATACTAGAAGGAAGTGAATACAGCTTAGAGGTAGTGGATGTTTTAGGACGAAAAATACAGACGCTAATGCCATCAAAACACTTAGCAACAGGTAATTTCTACTTAACATTAGAATCACAAGCCGTTAGAACACAGTTTATTTTGTTAAAACAAAACGGGAAGTTGTTAAAGGTAAATAAGGTAGAGTCCATACGGTAAACTACTGGAAGGTGTTTGAATATTGTAGGAGTATTAGTGTCCTTCTATTACCGTATGACTTGCCTTATTGATGAAAATGGAGGATATCAAAATCCATATGACCAAAGCACTACTATCCATTTAGAGATACAAGAAGAAGGTGAACATAGCCTAGAGGTTGTAGATGTATGTTCCATCCCCACGTTGTCCTTTCGAACGGAGTATAACGAAGAGAGAAATATTCCTTAAGGAGAGCAGTAATAACAATTAAAACCACTTGCTCTGAAGCTTTACGATGACGCAATTGAAATAGCTTAAATCCATCTCCTCGCTTTTGCGTTTTGTGTAAATTTGAAGGAAGATTTCTCCCTTCGTCCCGACGCCTATCGGGTCAGGGCTTTAGCTCTAATTGCTATTTTAATTCCATTATAAATCCGAGTCGAAAGGACCTGCAAGAATGATGATTGGTAACAAAAAGATTAAATGAGTAGCAGTGTCTCTGACACGGATTAATTTATGGTGTTTGAATATTGTAGGTACAGACAAGTGTATAAAAAAAGCATCATTGGTATTAACCAATGATGCTTTTTAAATGTGTTTAAAAAATACTAGCAATACTCTTCAAAAGCTTGCTCTAGTGCAGCTGAAATCATATCTGCAGAACGGCCTTCAATTTGCATTCTTTCAATCATGTGAACTAACTCACCGTTTTTAAATAAAGCAATAGCTGGTGAAGATGGAGGGTAAGGAACCATCATTTCACGTGCTTTATCTACTGCTTCTTTTTCCATACCAGCAAAGACTGTGGTAAGGTTAGAAGGCTTTTTAGAAGACTTCTCAATTGCAGATCTAACACCAGGTCTTGCACTTCCAGCGGCACAGCCACATACAGAATTTACAAACAGCATAGTTGTGCCTTCTTTCTTCACTTCACTTTCAACATCTTGTGCAGTTTTAAGTTCTTTAAAACCAACATCTGTCATCTCTTGGCGCATAGGAGCGACCATATATTCAGGATAAGTACTCATTTTTTACTCTAATTTATTTGTGCAAAAATAACGATTATATACTAGCACAACTGAATTATTACCAAGTTGTTTGCCCAAATTATTGAATTTGACAAACAATATTGGTAATTTTGCGGTTAATTAAAGAAACAATTAGAATAATATATGACAACTTTAGTGGAAGATTTTAAGGTAAAAGACATAACACTTGCCGACTGGGGAAGAAAAGAGATTGTATTAGCTGAAGCAGAAATGCCAGGTTTAATGGCACTACGTACAGAATTCGGTGATTCAAAACCACTTAAAGGTGCTAGAATAGCTGGATGTCTTCACATGACAATTCAAACTGCAGTATTAATTGAAACATTAGTAGAATTAGGTGCAGAAGTAAGATGGTCATCTTGTAACATCTTTTCAACACAAGACCAAGCGGCTGCTGCAGTAGCAAAAGCAGGAGTTTCTGTATTTGCATGGAAAGGATTATCAGAAGAAGATTTTGATTGGTGTATCGAGCAAACTATTTTCGGATTTGAAGGGGATAAACCTTTAAATATGATATTGGATGATGGTGGTGACTTAACAAACATGGTATTTGATAAACACCCTGAGTTAACGAAAGATATTAAAGGTCTTTCTGAAGAAACTACTACTGGTGTTCACCGTTTATACGAGAGAATGAAAAACGGAACTCTTGTTATGCCAGCTATTAACGTAAACGATTCAGTAACAAAATCTAAATTCGATAATAAGTACGGTTGCAAAGAGTCGTTAGTAGATGCTATACGTAGAGCAACTGATGTAATGATGGCTGGAAAAGTAGCTGTTGTTTGTGGTTACGGAGATGTTGGTAAAGGTTCTGCTGCATCATTAAGAGGAGCAGGAGCACGAGTAATTGTTACTGAAATTGATCCAATTTGTGCTTTACAAGCTGCAATGGACGGATTTGAAGTGAAAAAATTAGATTCAGTTGTAGGTAATGTAGACATTGTTGTTACGACTACTGGAAATAAGGACATTATTGTAGGTCGTCATTTCGAAGCAATGAAAGACAAGACTATTGTTTGTAACATTGGTCATTTCGATAATGAAATAGACATGGCTTGGTTAAATGACAACCACGGAGCTACCAAAAACGAAGTAAAGCCACAGGTTGATATTTACACGTTAAAAGGTAAAGATGTTATCATCTTAGCTGAAGGTAGATTAGTGAATTTAGGATGTGGAACTGGACACCCTTCATTTGTTATGTCTAATTCATTTACTAACCAAGTTTTAGCTCAATTAGAACTTTGGATAAACACATCAAGTTATAAAAACGAAGTGTATGTATTGCCAAAACATTTAGACGAGAAAGTAGCTAGACTTCACCTTGGTAAAATTGGTGTTGAGTTAGAAGCCTTATCTAAAGATCAAGCTGATTATATTGGTGTAGCTGTTGAAGGCCCTTATAAGCCAGAGTACTACAGATACTAGTATCAATTAAAATTTGTAAAAAGCCCTTTCATTTAGTTGAAAGGGCTTTTTTTGTGATTAAAATCTGTCAAAACTAGACGTACTTTTGACCTATTTAAAAACAACTTCCCTGCTGTCTTTCGATACTTTTATTAAATTAAAAGGTTGATTCATAACAGATGTAGTTATACCATCACCCATAACATGTGTAACGGTAATTTCAATAGTTGAAGTTTTTTCCTCTATGTCCAATACTAGTGAGTGTCCTCCACTACTTTTAACCTCATCAAATGATGCTACTATCTGGTACTTCGTAAAGTCCACATCTGTTTCGGAAAAACTGCTCGAAACATCATTTACTGAATCCATTTGAGCCATTATATTAGCCCAGTCTTCATCATTCGAGATTACTAAATTTTGTTTTACTATTCCTTCGTTCCCATTGCCATATAGTTCACTCTGGGCGATAGTTTTGGTTTCAAATTTAGGTGAGGGCTGTTCAACGACATTCTCCTTTTTACAGGCAAATAAGCTGAGGGTAAGAATAATTGTTAGTGTTGTCATTTTCATGTTTCATAAATTTTGGTTTCGTTTAATCTAACGTGCTAGATGTTAACTTAGTATAAATTAATTTTGAAACTTTATAATTGGATTCAATGTCTTTTTTATGAACTTTAAAACTCCAGAAACCGCTTTTACGTTTTTATAATTTAAAATTCGTGAAACTTCAAAGATTGCGCTTATAATTTAGATGTGTTGCACCAATAGCAGCTTTCTCTCAAGGAGAAACGATTGTGGCTACTACATTAGATGACCTCATTGTTGTGACAACAAACTCTAATTTTGCATTAGGTGAGAATTTTACAGCGAAGTTGAGGTGTACTGGAGTTTCTCTTCATGATTATAGAGAAAACTACTTGATTACGGTTACGATAGAATAAGAATTCCCAGATAGTATATTAAAACCCATCAATCAACTCATTAAGCGTAGTACTTGGACGGAATGTTTGACTTACCAATTTGGTGTCTGGTTTGTAATAGCCATCTATATGTTGTTTCGCTCCTTGACAAGAAATTAGTTCGTCACTTATTTGCCTTGCTTTTCCCACCGGCATCCTTTAGGGTCCATAAAAATAAAACTCAGCATCAACCCATGTATTCTCCGTTCTGATAAACATGGTTGTAGGATTGATAGAGTTCAATATTTTCATTTATTGAAATGGTAAATTGGAATTCAAAATTCATTTTGTTGAGCAATATTTTGAATGCTTTCAAATGCAGTAGTTGTTTTTAAATCTAGAAAATCAATTGACTTTGATTCTTGAACTTGACCTAAAATAGAACTGAAACCAATGATATGCTTTATTGGCGTTTTAAAAACATGTCTTACAGCACCTTCTTGAATGACATAATTTTCAGGCTTTAAATATAAATTTCCCGATTTTCCGGCAACTCTTATTTCTACGCCTCCAATTTTATCCACTTAAACAAAGATACAACTTTCTAGAGTTTCACTTTATTTAACAAAAGACACCTAATATCAAAGAGTTAATATAGAACAAAAACGCCTCGTTTTGTAGTATTGTAAGTGTCATTAATGGCACTTACAATAACAAATTATTTTAGTCTTTCCTAACCTCACTTTGCACACAAAATATTGTTTGGGCTTTTGATAAAATATTGTTTGGTATTGGTAAAATATTTAGTCAATTGTAAAACAAATGTTTGTATTTATTTTTTAATTCAAAATAATAATTTTATATTGCATATAGTTTTACACAAAAAAAACATTCATAATATGAAAACTACACTATATTTTACTGAAGCCCCCCTAAGTTTAAATACTTATAGAATAGTCGCAATTACAATGCTTTTGTTATTTCCTAATATTGTTAAAGCCCAAAATAATACACCGCCAAGTGGTGATTGTGATTGCGGTTTGTATAAAGGTTCAAATCTTGTTACAAATGGTGACTTTGAAAATGGAAATACTGGATTTAATTCGGATTATACTATTAATTCTACTGCAGCTCGAGGTCGTTATTCAATTGAATATAACTCTCGAGATTGGAATGCTGGCTTAAAAACTGAAGACGATCATACATTTGGACCAGATCTTAATCCAAATGATCAAATAGGATTATTTATGGTGGCTGACGGACATAGTGGCACAAACATGCAACGCATATGGTATCAAAATGTATCAGTTGTGTCAAATGAAACGTATGATTTTGTTGTTTGGGCAAGCAATGCAAATGCTAACACATATACGTCTAATAGGGCAACATTAAATGTTCGATCCAACAAGCAAACCCTATTCAGTCAAAATTTTACTTTACCAATAATGTCCCCAACAGGTGAAGAATGGGTTAGATTATGTGCTGAATGGCTATCTAATTTTACAGGGACGGTTGAAATTTCCATTGACGTAACACCGTCAAATGGCGGGGGGTCAGATTTTGGGCTTGACGATATTTCCTTCTTTAAAAGGCCTGATCCCGCTGGCCCAGATAGATTAATTTGTATTGGTGACACAACAGTTTTAGGAGGTGTTTATTGTCCAGATGCGGCAGTTGGCATAACCACGTTTAATTGGAGTCCTTTATACAATATCTCGAGTCAAACTGAAAGTAACCCATATGTATTTCCAGAAACTTCATTTGATTATTACGTATCAGTTTTTAATGGTAATTGTGTTTTATTAGATACTGTAAAGGTATCTGTTTTTCAATTAGCACCTTACGTTGAACCATCAACCAACTCACCTCCAGGCAGTCCAATATGTGAAGGTGATCAACTTCAACTATTTGCAAATATGACAAATAAATCAGGAATAACTTTCGAATGGACAGGACCAAATGGATTTACTTCAACCCAAAAAGACCCAGTAATTAATGATGCAGTTCCCGGTAATAGTGGTATTTATGTGGTAAGAGCGTATAACGGACCATGTAAAGGAGATTCTAATACTGTGGAAGTTTTAATTTTACTTGGACCAAATGCTGACTTTATATATAACACAGAAGATATATGTGACGGTGGGCTTACGAAGTTTGTTTCTTTGGATCAAAATTCTAACCATGATTGGATAATTAGAAACTCAAATCAAACAGTTGTGTTTTCTTCAAATGAGACAAGTCCCACAGCTGAGCTCTTAAATGGCACATATGCTATATCACACAATGTTACCGCGTCAAATGGTTGTTCAGACGCTAAACTTACCAATATGACATTAACGGATGTTTATGATGTTATATCATATACAAGTACTACCAAAGGAATATGGCAAAACAAAGGTGCAAATCCATTTGGAAAAGATCAAATTAATGTTAAAAATGATATAATTATAAGTCATAATATTACAATTAAGAATCTTGATTTTAATTTTGGTGAGGAAGGTAAGTTAGTAGTTAAATCAAGAAACAAATTAATAATAGACAACAGTTCTTTTGATGAGTTTGTAGCCTGTAGTAAGAATTGGGTTGGCATACAAGTAGAAGGTGCATTTCATCCATTTGACTCAGTAAATGACGAAGGTCAAATTGAGGTTAACGACGGTGAGATATCAAATGCAAAAATTGGTATTGCTACAATTGGGCATGATATTGATAATTTTGCGCATGTAGGTTTTGTAAAAGTATTACAAGCTTCGGAGTTCAATGATAATTATATTAGTATCCAAATAATTGAAATTCCAAGTAACCAAAACAGGCGGGATATACATAAAATAGAAAATTCCGTTATTAATTGGACGGATGATTATCATTATTTTGATGGCTGTGCTTATAGCCCAAAAGCAATGGTTGATATTAGGTTTGTAGGATCTGTTTATTTCAAAAACATGGAGTTTAATGGAAATATTGACAATCCAAGAGGTAACACATCACAAGTAACTTGTTTGACTAAGGATGGAAGCAATAGCGATGGGCCTGCATTTTACGGTATTGGTGTTGCAACTTATAACTCTGACATAGACTTTAATCATTCATTTATAGGTACTACTTCTTATTTTTCTAATCTTGATTTTGGAATTTCACAAAATTGGGGTACAGGTACAAATACCTCAGGTACAAGTATCCAAAATACAGAATATAGAAATGTAGGAAGAGGTATAAGCGTAACTGGTATTAGACAGCCTTTAATTAATAGTAACAAGTTTTATGCCTCATCAACATCGAGACTTTGTGTCCCAGGTAATCCATGCCCAGTTTCATATTTGGTGGGTATTCACGCAAATGGCACTAGAGGAGTAAGCATAGTTTATAATGGCTTTTATCGACAAAATGAGGGTGTAAATGGCATTCATTTATCTTCAAATAATGTTGAAGCGAATATTAAAACAAATAGATTTGAACAGTGTGGAATTGGAATATACAATTACCTATATAATAAAACATTAGAAGTGGACTGTAATGTTTTTGAAAATGGGAAAATCATTAATTGGAGCATTCTTAATTCTACTATACAAAATCAAGGCCAAGGTTCATGTAAGTCACCTACCTCAAATATCTTTTACTCACCCGTTACTACTAGTGTTGTGGATATTTCTGCTATAAATTCTAGCAATTCAAACGAGGCAAAAAATCCAATAGTGTATTTTCATTACAATCAAGCAGCTTCTAATGTTGACGGAAATCCTGAACCAACTACAGCTGGTAATTCAATTTTACTAGAGCCTTGCTTTGGTGGGTTTTTAGATTATACAAATAATTGTGGTGAGGGCGTTAACAAGAATGGGGAAACTGTTTCAAATGAATTTGAGTCGTGGACAGTAGTAGAAACAATTCAAGAAATAAATTCTTTAGCTATTTCTGATATAGACTTTGCGGAAATTACAATGCAGGATTATATCTCATTCAAGATAAATTCAAATACCGATTTTAACAATTCAGATTTAGTAAATCTACTAGAAGATGTTAACTTAACATTGGCTAAAGTTGAATTGGCTGGATACTATGCAACCATTAATAAATTTGATTCAACTCAAAATATATTGTCTGCTTTACCAATTGACGATGAAATTCAAACAAGTATTGACTATTATACTATACTTGGAAAATATCAACAACAAGGACTGAGTTTGTTTGAAATGGAGGCTTCAGATATTGCTAATTTAAACGTAATTGCATTAATGGATAATTCTATTAGTTATTTAGCTAAGGCAGTATTGCAATACTATTTTGGCTATGACTATTATATTAGTCCAAATACTCAGGTTGTTGTTCAAGACAAACGGAATATTGATTCAATATTAATTACAAAAATAAAAGTGGATTATATTAGTTCAGTATATCCAAATCCTGTTAAAAGTAAATTTAGCGTAGATTTTGACCTTTCGAAGTCTATGGAAGCAACTATTTCAGTATTTAACACCTATGGTCAGCTAATTGATACAGAAAATGTTCAAGGTGTTGGAATATTTAATATGGATTTAGAGAGATTTACCACTGGCATATACTATATTAAGATGGTAAATACCAGTAATGAAATTTTATTAAATCAAAAAATTAGTAAGAATTAAATATGTTATTTTAATATGAGGAGATCCCTTTTCATTTTTATGGCTATCTCTGTTATGGAGTATTGTGAACTAAATGAAATGACACTGTCTGCATATTGAGAATAAGTAGGTGGAGTTTTAACTATTGGGGTAATCTCTTCTTCTTCCTTGCAACTGATTAGAGTTAAAATACATGGAATAGTGTAAATAAACTTTTGAGACATAATGGTAAAATTCAACATTAAAGTTGAATGAATATTTCTATTAAAAAGAAATCATATGATGTTATAATTCAAGAATTTAAATTGTGTAAAACAGAAATCAATCTTTATCAATCAATCAATTGATAAAGATTGATTTTAAATATTCTTTTACACCACCTAAAACCCATCAATCAACGCATTAAGCGTTCTACTTGGACGCAATGCTTGACTTACCAATTCGGTGTCCGGTTTATAATAACCATCTATATGTTGTTTAGCTCCTTGACAAGAAATTAGTTCGTCACTTATTTGTTCCGCTTTAGCTGAAAGGCCACCGTAAAGACTTGAAAACTGATTTGCTAATTCTTTATTTTCATTTTGTTTTGCTAATGCTTCTGCCCAATACAATGCCAAATAGAAATGACTTCCTCTGTTATCAATTTCCATGACCTTTCTTGAAGGTGACTTGTTTTCTTCTAAGAATTTGGATGCGGCAGAATCTAGTGCTTCTGATAGAATTTTTGCCTTTTCATTGTCGAAGGTCCTTGAAAGATGCTCCAAAGATGCAGCTAAGGCTAAAAATTCACCCAAACTATCCCAACGTAAATGATTTTCTTGTAAAAACTGCTGAACGTGCTTTGGTGCACTTCCTCCAGCTCCTGTTTCGAACAAACCTCCGCCATTCATTAATGGAACAATAGAAAGCATTTTTGCACTCGTTCCAACTTCTAAAATTGGAAATAAGTCAGTTAAATAATCTCTAAGTACATTACCCGTAACTGAAATAGTGTTTTTACCCTCTTTTAAACGTTGACAAGTAATTTTTGTAGCCTCAATTGGAGATTTTATGCTAATATCTAAGCCATTCGTATCATGGTCTTTTAGGTATAATTCTACCTTTTTTATTAACTCTCTATCGTGTGCACGAGCAGAGTCTAACCAAAATATTGCTGGAGTGTCAGATAATCTAGCTCGCGTAACTGCTAGTTTTACCCAGTCTCTAATGGGTGCATCTTTAACTTGGCACATTCTCCAAATATCTCCAGGATCAACATCATGAGAAATGATACATTCACCTTTTGAATTAAGCACCATTACTTCTCCTTTACCTTCAATTACAAAAGTTTTATCGTGAGATCCGTATTCTTCAGCTTTTTGGGCCATTAATCCAACATTTGGAACAGTTCCCATTGTAGTAGGATCAAAAGCACCATTTTCTTTACAGAAATCAATGGTTGCAGCATAAACCCCAGCATAACTGCAATCTGGAATAACTGCTTTAGTATCGCGCTCCTTGCCGTTTTTATCCCACATTTTACCGCCGACTCTAATCATCGCAGGCATCGAAGCATCAATAATTACATCAGAAGGAACATGAAGGTTAGTAATTCCTAAATCAGAGTTTACCATTGCTAATTCAGGACCATCAGCAATAGCAGCTGCTAAATCTTTTTCAACTTGCTGTTTTTCATCAGCAGTCATATCTGCTAGTTTAGCAACTAAGTCGCCTAAGCCATTACTGAAATCAACATTGTATTTCTCAATTAATGCTTCGTGTTTTTTAACTAAATCTGCAAAAAAAGTTTCAACTGCAGTGCCAAAAATAACTGGGTCTGAAACCTTCATCATTGTTGCTTTCATGTGCAGCGAAAACAATACACCTTGCTCTTTAGCGTCTTTAATTTCCTTTTCTAGAAACTTAATAAGCTTCTGGCGATTCATTCCAGTACCGTCTATTATTTCACCTGCTTTTACAGAAATTCCTGCTTTAAGTGTTTTTTTAGCGCCGTTTGTATCAACAAATACAATATCCACTTTGTCAGCTTGTGCAAAGGTTACAGACTTTTCATTAGCAAAGAAATCTCCACCATTCATTGTTGCAACGTGTGACTTACTGTTTTTGCTCCATTTACCCATTGAATGTGGGTGGTTCTTAGCGAACTCCTTAACTGCTTTAGGTGCTCTACGGTCAGAATTTCCTTCTCGAAGAACTGGGTTAACAGCACTACCTTTAATTTTATCGTAGCGACTCTTAATTTTTTCTTCTTTTTCGTTTTCAGGTTCTACTGGGTAGTTAGGTACTGCAAATCCTTTTTCTTGTAACTCTTTTATTGCCGTTACAAGTTGTGGAACAGAAGCTGAAATGTTTGGTAATTTAACAATGTTAGCTTCTGGTTTAGTAGCTAATTCACCAAGTGCCGCTAAGGTGTCTGGAACTTGTTGATCTACCTTTAAGAAATCTGGAAAAGAGGCTAAAATTCTAGCGCTAAGAGATATGTCTGCTGTTTCAATTGCGATGCCCGCTTTTTTAGCAAAGGCTTGAACAATAGGAAGAAAAGAGTAAGTAGCTAATGCTGGTGCTTCGTCGGTAAGCGTGTAAATGATTTTACCTGAATCGCTCATAATTAAGAATAAATAAAAGGGTGAAAAGTAGCTTTCTAAGCTAATTGAAAACTATAAGATTGGTGAAATTAATTTTTACATTTTTCATCAGTTGATGCACCACAAACGGTACATGCACCATCAGGATTTATCAATTTGTTTTGAGTTGAGCAGGTTCCTCTGAACTCGCCATTTTTCAAAAACAAAAGTCTAACAGCTATACCCAAAAATGAAAGGGTAAGTAAAACTAAAGTGATTAATATTAATTTCATGGTGCAAAGATACTGATTCCTATTATAAGTTTAACAAACTTAAGTCGTGTCGGTTTTATACCTTTATCATATGAACTCAATAGAGACCAAGAAAAAATCGTTTGAACGTTTATTAAACATAATGGATGAGCTTAGAGCTGAATGTCCATGGGATAAAAAACAAACTTTTGAAACCCTAAGAATTCTAACAATTGAAGAGACCTATGAGCTAAGTGACGCCATTATCGAAAAAGATTATGAGGAGCTAAAAAAGGAGCTGGGCGATATTATGTTACATCTTGTTTTTTACGCTAAAATTGGTAGTGAAAGGAAGCTATTTGATATCAGCGATGTGTTGGAATCTGTTTGTGATAAACTCGTTGTTCGCCACCCTCATATTTACGGAGATGTAAAAGTGACGTCAGAAGAGGATGTAAAGCGGAATTGGGAACAAATTAAGCTAAAAGAGGGTAAAAAGAGTGTTTTAGAAGGAGTTCCAACCTCAATGCCAGCAATGGTGAAGGCGTATAGAATGCAAGAAAAGGCAGCAGGAGTTGGTTTTGATTGGCCAAATAAAGAATCGGTTTGGGATAAAGTTGAAGAAGAAATTGAAGAATTAAATGAGGCAGTTGAGCTTGATGATTTTTCTAAAAAAGAAGATGAATTGGGTGATGTGCTCTTCTCAATTATCAACTATGCTAGAGCCATCGGGATAAACCCCGAAGATGCTCTAGAGCGAACAAATAAGAAATTCAAAAAACGTTTTGAACACATAGAAATTGAATCGCAAAAAAGTGGGCGAGAATTAAAAAACATGTCTTTAGAGGAAATGGATAAATATTGGGATGAAGCTAAAAAGCTTTAGTTCATCGATTTTAAATTTCCAAAATGCCTAACGAAAGCCATTCCAGTTAGTAAGCCAATTAAAGACCCAACAATAGAACCTCCCATTATATCTGCAGGAAAATGAACTCCAACATAAACCTGAGCATAAGACACCGCAGCAGCCCAAATTAATCCAACTGGCAAAACCCATTTGTAAGGGCGCATAAATACCATTATCATAAACCATGAAATAGCAAAGTGATTGGTAGCATGCGATGATGTAAAGCTGAAGCCTGAACCACAATTTACTAGCAATCGCACATTGTCAACCATGGTTAAATCGTTGCAAGGTCTGAGTCTCCCATAAAGCGGTTTTATTATTGAACTAGAAAGCAAGTCTGCAAAAACAAAAGTTAAGAGGATTCCCAAAATAATGTAAAAGCCGTTTTTCTTGTAGTTAATTAGGCAAAAACTAATGATAAACAAGTACAAGGGAGCCCAGAAATATTTGTTTCGAATGGGTGGTAGAATAGTATCAAACAAAGCGTTATTCCACACTCCATTAATGAGGTAGAATAAATGTTTATCGAATTCTATTAATTGTTCCATCTTACCGTTTTTGAGCTACTAATATTAACCTATCAGAGTCTATTTCATGAAAAGGACTCATCCCATGTCCGCCAAAGATGCCCAAAATTGAAAAACCTGCCAATTCTAGTTCAAATTTAAATTGAGGTAAACGTAAATCTTTCACTCTTTCCGTGAATTCGTAAGTTTTTCCTTGGTCTTCAAATTGGATATTTTTCAGAATTAATCCATCTTTCAACTTTCGTTGGATGTGAAAATCAATCCCTTTTGCTAAAATAACCTCTTCATGCACCATGGTGCGTTCCACCTTTAAGGCGTTTAGATAGTCAATAACTAAATGTCCTCCAGGTTTTAATCCTTGGTAAATAACGTTTAAGGTTTTTCTTTCGTCTTCCAAAGTATCGAAATAGCCAAAACTGGTAAAGAGGTTTAGAATTAAATCAAACTCTTCTTTTTTATACAATTCACGCATGTCGTGAACATCAAAATGCAAGCCTTCAGACTCAATGGATTGAGCAAGATTTATACTGTTTTCAGATAAATCTAATCCGGTAACATCGTAGCCTTTTTTATGAATGTATTTAGCGTGGCGACCTTTCCCACAAGCCAAGTCAAGCACTTTTGATGCCTTTTTAGGTTGCAGATAGTCAAAAAGATGATCGATGAAAAAAGCGGCGTCGTCTTTATCTCGATGTTTGTATAATACGTGGTAATAGGGCGAATCGAACCATTCGCTAAACCATTCCTGTTTAGATTTTTTCAAGTGGGTTTAAATTGAAGCGCATTCCATTTGGCGATCTATTTTCTTCACCATGCCTTGTAAAACTTTTCCAGGACCAACTTCAGTAAAACTAGTTGCACCGTCAGCAATCATGTTTTGAACAGTTTGAGTCCATTTAACCGGCGAAGTCAATTGTGCAATAAGGTTGGTTTTAATTTCTTCAGGAGTGGTAAACGCCTTTGCATTTACGTTTTGGTAAATCGGGCATTTCGGACTTACTAAATTGGTTTTTGCGATAGCTTCAGCAAGTTCTACACGAGCAGGCTCCATTAAAGGAGAGTGAAATGCTCCACCAACTGCTAAAACGAGTGCTCTTCTTGCTCCTGCTTCAGTTAATTTCTCACAAGCAGTTGTAATTCCACTTACACTTCCTGAGATTACTAGTTGTCCTGGGCAATTATAGTTTGCAGGAACTACAACATCATCAATTGAAGCGCATATTTTTTCTACTACATCATCATCCAAACCTAAAATAGCAGCCATTGTGCCTTGCTCCAATTCACATGCTTTTTGCATAGCATTAGCTCGTAATGAAACTAACTTAAGCCCATCTTCAAATGTTAGTGCTCCAGCCGCAGTTAATGCAGAAAATTCTCCTAATGAATGTCCCGCTACCACACTTGGGTTGAAGTCGGAGCTATTTTTAGCCATTGCCACACTTTGAATGAAAATTGCAGGTTGAGTAACCTTAGTTTCTTTTAAGTCTTCATCTGTGCCATTAAACATAATGTCGGTTATAGAAAAACCTAAAACTTCATTTGCCTTGTCAAATAAGGCCTTTATTTCGGTTGAACTGTCGTAAAGATCTTTTCCCATACCTGGAAATTGCGAACCTTGACCTGGAAATACATATGCTTTCATAGTGTTGTTTTTGTATTGCTTGAATGAAGAAACAATTTTTTTTTGCGAAAATACAAAAACCTTAAGTTTTTTATTCCTTCTGTTTTTACAGATATTTAAAAAATGAATAAACTTTACTAGCACTAATTATTTCAGCATCTTTTATTGGCCTGTATTCTCAAGGAAACCCTTGCGAAGGAAAAAAGGTTTATTTTTTTGTTTAATAAGAATACAATTTGAAGGTTTAATGCGTTTTAGTATCTAAGCAACAATCCTTGAAACAAATTTATTTTATTGAAATGAAAAATATCATTCTAATCATATTACTTTTTCTACAAATTGCGCTGGTCCATTCACAAATTCCAGAATTGCCAAATGATATTGAATGGGTTCAAGAGCCCTTTTTTTTAGAAGGTTTTGCAGCGAATAATGGGCAGTTTAAGCAACTGGAAGAAAGAATTGGCTCAAAAATTCTTTACAGTGTTGAAAACAAGAATGTTGGTATATTTTTAGCATAAAATGGAATCTATTTTAGCTACTTCCCAAATACCGTTGGTCAATTTCAAGAGATAAGCCCTAATAATGCAAATTTTGTAGGGTTCGAATTTTTGAATACCAGTGCGGCTATAAATATAGATTCGTTAGAAGAGTTACCCTATTTTATTTACTACAGTTCCAAGTATTCCTCAGAAGATACAATAGCTAGAGTCTTTAAATCAATTATTTATAAGAATTTATACGAAAACATTGATCTAAAAATAAATGTAAATCCTAAAAAGGGGATAAGCACAGAATTTATTTTGAAGACAGGAGCAAAACCTACGCAAATTAAGGCAAGAACAATAGGTGAATTTGCGACTAAAAAAAGAAGCAATGGCGCCATCTTTTTAGATTTTAATCTTAAAAACATAATAATAAGTGAGGCTAATCTCATTCCATCTTTAACAAGATCATTATTAGGCGAACCTGCACTAAAAGAGGAAGTTGTTAATCAAAAACAACAAAATTTAAAATTAAATTGGGTTGTAAACTCCTATCGAGTGGACATGTCGAGAACAATGTTAAAAAGTGACGAAGAGGGAAATATTTTTGTACTGGGTGGTGAATTGCCTTTACGAATTGCTAAATACAACATAAAAGGAGAATTATTATGGATTTTCCAGAGCCCTTGGGTACTACCAAAACGGTGGTCTGGTCAAATTGCCGTGAATAAGGAAGGGGAAGTTTGTGTTACAAGAGCCTACAATTCAAACAAGATTTTAATTATAGACTCGATAGGGAAAGAAATTTATTATTCTGACACGGTTGATACAAAAGATACGACACGTTATTTTGTGAATCCAAAATTTACTGAATTTCTAGAAATTAGAATTCCAGCAAGAGATAGTCTTCCAGATGCTTTTAAAAGATTAAATATCAATAGTCTTGGTGCACTTGGGGAGTTTATCAAGTCAACAAAAGGTACAGGTATATATGTAGCTCCGGCGCTGCGTAGT
The DNA here is from genome assembly GCA_047632595.1 of Sphingobacteriales bacterium. GTDB lineage: Bacteria > Bacteroidota > Bacteroidia > Sphingobacteriales > Sphingobacteriaceae > JBLIDK01. Next base: position 24,357 of record JBLIDK010000017.1, on the reverse strand, counting down.
GATGGTTATGAAAATTGGTTAAGGGTATTTTTAATTCATGAAGAGTCCGCAATTGTAGATAATTTTGGAGCTGTTGTATTAGGAAGACCAAGGGAATATGCAATATCTTCTAACTATTGTTTTTTTTACGATTACGATGGAATAACAATAAGCACTCATAATATAAATAATGGAATTGTGGATACCATGTATTCCGTGTCAAAAGGAGTTTTAAATCCAACTTGTGCTTTGGTTGCAGATGATTATGGTTTCATTTATGCAAGCGTAAGAAATGGAATAAGCAAATACACTTATGATTTCGAAAAAACTTGGTTTATTGATTTAAAAGAGCCAGTTGAGGAAATGGTAATTGTTGATGAGAATAGAATGTGTGTTTATTCTAATGGAAAACTCAAACTCCTAAAAGCACCTAATTTTGAAAAGAATTCGAAGCCTAAATTTAGAAAGTACGTTCATAAATTTAATCGGAAATAACGAATTAAATTAATAGTTGAAACACATAAACCTTCTAAATAAACAACCGCAACATTCTAGTTTGCGCTTCAGATACTAGATTAGCATCTATCAAAAAGCTAGCAACGGTTCTCAGAACAGAAGAGTCTATACTTTTAACCGTGCCAGAAACTAGTAGTAAGATCTTGTTTTTATCCTCTTCCAAATGAGAACTCATTCCTAATACCGATGGTAAATTGTACTCCAGTGAAAATCGAAGAAATCGTAATTCTAAATTGTCGTCTTCAAGAAAGATTGCTTCATCTAGTTGAACTTTCCCTTTTTTAAGCGAATTCATTTTTACTACCGGATTCCACGAATGCTTGGCTTTTAAAGCTAAAAGAGAACCTTCAAAACCTAGTAAAATTGCTGTTTTGGCTTCAATAAGTGATAATTGAGTCAGTAACTGTTCAGTCAGATTTTCATCATCAACCGCTTTAAAATACTCCTTGCGCAGCAAGTTTAAATCAAAATCATTCGATGCGAATGAATTTGAAAAACCAAGAACTAGTAGTAAGATTAAGATTGCTGCTTTTTTCATTTTTTTATAGAAACACCAAATCCAAAAAGATTTAATGCTTTAGACTTTCGACTTAATTTAGCCTCTGCTTTATATACGAAGTGGCGTAAAGAATGTATTTTTTATTATCTGGAACACGTATACGTTCATTAATTAATTTAGTAGCCTCCACTTTTTTGATGGATTTCAACAATTCAAAATAATAAGACCAGGCAATGGTTACACCCAATTGTGCGCTTTTTGGAAGCATGGCCAACCCTTTTTCACCATCATAGAACTCCTCTTCTATTTCTTGCTCTAGTTTCTTCTTTTCAATTTCGTTAAACGAATTAATGTCAATGCCAGGGAAATAAGAACGCCCTCGATCTTCAAAATCTGATTTCAGGTCTCTAAGAAAGTTGATTTTTTGAAAGGCTGAGCCTAGTTTTCTTGCAAAAGGAAGCATTTCTTGATAGGCTTTGTTATCGCCATTGCAAAAAACACGCAAGCACATTAAGCCAATAACTTCCGCCGAACCATAAACATATTCTTCGTAAAGCTTTTGGTGAAAGTCCTTAATGTCTAAATCCATTTCCATACTTCTGAAAAAGGGTTCAATAATCTCTTTTTCTATTCCGTACTTATTTACCACAAGCTGAAAAGATTGTAAAATCGGATTTAAACTTATTTTCTCATCAATTGCTTGATAGGTTTGCGTCTTGAAATCTGCTAAATGTTTTTGTTTATCAATGTGGTGAAAGGTGTCAGCAATTTCATCCGCAAAGCGAACAAAACCATAAATACCGTAAATAGGGAGATGTAGCTCAGAATCGAAGGCCTTAATGCCTAAGCTAAAAGAGGTGCTGTAGTTGTTAGTGATTAATTTACTGCATTCAAAACAGCTTTTATCGTACAATTCCATAGTCTTTTTCTATTCGATCTGTAACTAATTTTGAGCCTATTACTACTATGGGCAAACCTGTGCCTGGTGTGGTTGAAGCGCCAACATAATACATGTTTTTCAGCTTTTCATCCTTGTTTGAAGGTCTAAAATAACCTACTTGATTCATGTCATGTGCTAAACCTAAACCGCTACCGCGGTACAAATTAAATTGCGACTCCCAATCCTCTGGAGTGTAGATGGTTTGTGTTACCTTATTTGCAAGTAAATCAAAACCAATTGATTTTGAAAGGTCTTTTAAAATCCCCTCTGCAATTGCCTCTTTTTCCTTCCACGACTTTTTAAATCGTAAATCAGGTACAGGACAAAGAATAAATAAATTTTCGTGACCCGGAGGGGCCATTTCTGGATTAGACTTACTTGCGACATTGACATAATAGTAAGGCTTTTCTGGAATAACCGTGGTTTTAAAAATCGTGTCAGCATACTCCTTAAAATTACTACCTAAAAAGAAATTATGATGAATCAAATTACCTACTTCTCCTTTTACACCTAAGTAAATAGTAAAAGGGGCAAGACTCCATTTCTTTTTGTCTAGTTTTTCTTCTGAAAATGCTTTCCGCTTAAGTTGTTTACCTCTAAATGAAGCGGCATCTGCATTAGAAATGAAAATATCTGCAGAATAGCTGTTCCCATTTTGGTCTGTAATCGAAACTAAGTGGTTATTTTCTTCTATAACTTCTGTTATTTCAGAGTTAAAAACAAACTCAACACCTCTAGACCTTAATTCTGTTTCAAGATGTTCAACAATTTTATACATCCCGCCTTTTACATTCCAGTAACCGTCATGTTGAAATTCGGTGTAGTTCAATAAGCTGTACACTGCTGGAGTGTCAAATGGGGTAGTGCCTAAGAAGAAAGAGATTAGTGAAAAAATGACTTTTGCTTCTTCTGATTCAAAGGTATTATCTAGCTCTGTCCACATAGTTTTAAAGAGCTTTGGCAGATGCTTTAAAGGAACCTTGCTTACTGCAAGAAGGTATTGGAGAATTGTATCGAAATTTTGTTTAACAACTCGCTTTTCGGTATCGTGAAAAATTTCTGCCGCTTTTTTAAGGTATTTTTCCGCTCGTCGCTTAAAATCTGGTTCTAAGTCACCAAATTCTTTTTGTAGCAGAGCTAAATCCTTGTAGGCAATTATTGGTTTATCTAAATGAGCAAATTTTACAGAGTAAAGTGGGTCTAGTTCTTGTTTTTCGATGGGGTTTGGAATACCGCAAGATTTGAAAAGTTCATCAAACTCATAGCTCATGCTGTAAAAAGATGGCCCAACGTCAAATGTAAAGCCGTCTTTTTTCAGTTGATTTAATCGCCCGCCACTTTGATGGTGTTTTTCAATAATTTTAACTTGATAGCCTTTTGTAGTGAGGCGCAGAGCAGCTGCAAGACTTCCCAAACCTGCTCCAATAATAATTACTTTTTTACTCATTAGATGTAAATATACTATGGATGAAATTAATAATTACGAAGTTGAAGGAGAAATTAATTTTATTTATTAGAAAAAGTTTGGGCAAAAATAAAGCCGACTCACATTCCTAATAGATAGGAAGGAATCAGCTAAACATAAATTTCAAACCCAAATGAAACTTAAGCTCTTTTTTTCTTAATGTCATAGTCAGACAATTGTTCTTTCAATTGCTTTCTTGCAATGTGAATTCTTGTTTTTACCGTACCAATTGGTATTTCTAATTGATCAGCTATTTCGTGGTATTTATAACCAGTGAAATACATATCAAAAGGAATGCGGTAATCAACCTTTAAATTGTCTAAGGCATTTTGAATGTCTGTCATAATAAACTTAGACTCGCCCAAATTGTGGGTAGCGCTAAGTGTTAAATTAGTTTGGCTAATTTCATCACCTTGAGTAATTACCTTGTTGATTTTGGTAGTTCTTCTGTAGTTGTTGATGAAGGTATTCTTCATAATGGTATATAGCCATCCTTTCAGATTTGTTCCTTCACGAAACTTCTGGTAATAAGTTATTGCCTTAAGCATGGTTTCTTGCACAAGATCATTTGCTTCTTCCATATTCCTAGTAAATTGTAACGCATACATGCCTAAGTAATCTACTTGTTGGGCTACCTGAAAATTGAATTCTATTTTAGTCATTGTGTTGAACTTATTTGTGATAAAGTTAAACAAAAATTAATAATTATTCGACAATAATCTGTTTTTTGTTTAAACATTTGTATTAATCATTAAACAAAATTGGTGCCGCAATTATAAATACGTCAAATAGGCAGTTTTAGATGTGTTTAATTTGTAACAAAGGAGTTACAATAGTAAAACTAGCTAAATTTGGTTGTCAAAGTGGCAGTTGGATTTAATTTACCGGAAAAATCAATTCAAAAGTGCTTCCTTCGCCAACAGTAGAATGTACGTAAATTTGACTTTTCAGTTTTTAACAAGTTTTTTACTGTACTCTGACCAATACCTGTGCATTTGTATTCATACTTGTTATGAAGAGTTTCGAAAGGAATGAAAATACCTTCAATATATTTTTCGGGAAAACTTGGACCATTATCTTTAAAGCCGAGAGAAATGTCACCATCAATTTTTTTACTTATTATTTCTAAAGTTGAACTTGGGTTGTTGTTTTTAATGGCATTTAGAATTTCAATGGTTGATTGAATGACCTCTTCGGTCTTAATCATTTCAAAGCTCAACTGATTTTTTTGAATTTTGGCATAATCTAATTCGTTTATTTCGCTGTATACTATAATTAATATCAGTTCCAACTCAAATAACAATTTCAAATAACTTTATTAGACTCTTTATTAATTTGGTCAAATCGGGTAAGTTTCCTCGTATTCTACAATAGAATATATATAAAATTAAAAAAATCGCAATATTATTATTTATTGACTTAATCACCAGTATCTTCGATGAAATCAAGAACCCATATTTATTTTGAGTCATTTATCTTTTCAAAAAAAAATTGTATTCCTATTAATTGTAGCTTCTCAAATTGTTTTTGCAAGTTGTCAAAACAATAACACAAAAAATTCTATGAATAGATTAGCCCAAGAAAAAAGCCCTTATTTACTTCAACATAAAAACAATCCGGTTGACTGGTATCCTTGGGGAGAAGAAGCCTTCGCGAAAGCGAAAAAAGAGAACAAGCCTATTTTCTTATCTATAGGATATGCTACCTGCCATTGGTGTCATGTTATGGAGCATGAGTCGTTTGAAGATACAGCAGTTGCGGCTTTAATGAATGAAGCTTTTGTGAATATTAAAGTTGATAGAGAAGAGCGACCGGATATTGATCAAGTGTATATGACGGTTTGCCAAATGCTAACAGGAAGTGGTGGATGGCCTTTAACTATAATAATGACCCCAGATAAGGAACCATTTTTTGCAGGAACTTATTATCCAAAAAACGGGAGATCTGGACGCCCTGGAATGATGGACTTAGTTCCCCAAATTTCAAATGCTTGGAAAACTAAACGAGATCAAATCGATGAAACTATTAAACAAATTAATGAAGGATTAGTAAAGATCGCCACAAAAAAAGTCGGTAATGGGATTAGTTCAACTATTACTAATGAAGCGTTTCAAAAGTTTAGCTCCATTTACGATGAAAAAAATGGTGGATTTGGGAATAGCCCTAAATTCCCATCACCCCATAACATACTTTTCTTATTGCGACATTGGAAAGAAAGCGGGAACAAGGAGTCGTTAAATATGGCAACCAACACCCTTGAAAAAATGCGCTTAGGCGGTATTTATGACCAAGTTGGCTTTGGTTTTCATCGATATTCAACAGATAAAACGTGGTTGGTTCCTCATTTTGAGAAAATGCTTTATGATCAGGCAATGTTAATGATGGCCTATTCTGAAGCCTATCAAGCAACAAAAAACCCTTTATTTAAGCAAACCGTTCAAGAAATTGCCACTTATATAAAACGCGATATGACCGATGTGAAAGGTGGTTTTTATTCTGCAGAAGATGCCGATAGCGAAGGAGTAGAAGGCAAGTTTTATGTATGGAAGAAAAAAGAGCTAATAGAAATTTTAGGTGAAGAAAAAGGGTCGGAATTCATTAAAGCGTATGGGGTTTCTTCTGAAGGAAATTTTGAAGACGAAAGTACAGGTGAAATAAATGGAGAAAACATCGTTTTCTTAAATGATAAAAACCTAGCAAATAAATTCGAAGTAGAACGTGCCAAACTTTTTGAAGTTCGTGAAAAACGAATTCATCCTTTAAAAGACGATAAGGTTTTAACAGACTGGAATGGTTTAATGATTGCAGCATTGGCAAAAGCTTCTGTTTCTTTACAGGATGAGTCATTAGCAACTATGGCCGAAAATTCTGCTCAGTTTGTGCTTACTACGATGTATAAAAAGGGTGAGCTAAAGCATAGGTATAGATTAGAAGATGTAGCAATTGATGGGCACGCTGATGACTACGCAATGATGATTTGGGGTTTTATGGAACTGTATGAGGCAACAGCAAAAGTTGATTACTTAACTAAAGCTTTAGAGCTGCAAAATAAAATGGACGAGTTGTTTTTAGAGGAAGAAAAAGGTGGTTATTATTTCACTTCTAATTCTGCCGAAAAATTATTGGTTCGTCAAATGGAAGTTTATGATGGAGCCATACCTTCGTCAAACTCTATCTCACTTTTAAATTTAGCGAGGTTTTATAAAGTTACAGGAGATGAAAAATGGACTGCTAAGGCTGATAAATTAGCCCTTCTTTTTTCTGATGATGTAATGCGTTCTCCAACTGCTCATAGTTTGTTTTTATCAGCTTATATGCTTTTAGCAAATGAGTCAATTGAAGTAGTATTTACAGAGCCAAAAAACACTTTCGATGATGAATTAATTGGTGAGTTTAGAACCAAATACATCCCAAACAAAGTAGTGGTGTATGCTGGAAATAAAACCATCAATAAACTGGCTCCTTTTACTGAGTTTCAACAAAAAATAGGCAATTCAACTACAGTCTACGTGTGTAAAAACTTTAGTTGTCAATTGCCTACAAATAATATTGAAACGATGTTGAAATTGCTTGAGAACTAAAAAGTTTCCTTTTTTGGAGTCATTCCTAATTTGGTTTCAATTGGCTCCCAAAGTTCAATCTTATTGCTTTCAGAGTCCATAATACAGCCAAATTTACCATAGTTGTATGTTTGGATTTCCCCTATTTGTTCAATGCCTTCTTCAATTAAAACCTTCATAAGTTCTTCCAAGTTTTCAACTTGGTAGTTGAACATAAAATCACTTTTGCTAGGTGAATAGTAGACTGTTTTACTATCCATTGGACTCCAAATAGCATAAGCCAACCTCTTAATACTTTTCTTTTTTGCGCCAGCTAAAGCTTGTTCATTAATGGTCGCAATTAAAACCTAAGTGCTTTCCATACCAGTCTTTCATTTTATCAGGGTTTTGTGCTTTAAAAAATACGCCACCAATTCCAGCTACCCTTTTCATAGTTGCTTTTTTGCAAATCAACAGATTAAGCCAATTAAACGGTCCATATTTTTAGTGATTTTAATTAGGAAGTAATTTATCGAGTCTATTTTTCTGCTGTAAATGATGATACAAATGAAGTGGAACAAACTTGTACCAATGTTTACCATTTAGTCCACCGATTAATGGGTGTTTTATTCTGTTTTTTGGATCTGCATTTAAAATCAGCTGTTCATTTTCTATAAGTGAGTCTTTTAATTTTAACCATTCCTTTTTGGATTCCTCAATTGTTAATATTGGAGTTTTGTCTTTCACGCTTTTTGGTGCCTTTATTTTAAAGGGCGGGTACATATTGAAAAAGAAAATTAGCTTTCCAGCAAATGTTAATCCTTCATCTGTGTTTTTTGTTCCTTCGGCACAACGTTTAGCCGCAATAAATGACATTACACTGCTATAGGTTATGTGGCTATACATTTCTTGTAAGCTCCAAACAGTTGGAGCTGACTTAAATTCAAATTGTTCTTTAGTGTACTTTTCAAGTCCACTTAAGTAAGAATCGATGTACTTTAAACTTGTTTTGGTTGTTTTATTCATTTAAAAAATCCTTTATTTAAAATTGGATACCGCTTTTCATCCGCTCCAAAGCCTTTATAAAATCTAGCTACACCAGGCACAGAAGACCCTTCAAAATCGAGCTCTTGAAGTTCTGTATTTTCCTTAATGAATGTGTCAATGAGTAAATGCATTGCACCAATTTCCTTACCATCTTTGCTTGAAGCATTAAACAAATAAATAGCCCGCTTACTCAATTTTGACAAAATCGCGCAAGCAACTAATTGCTCCCCTTTTACGGCAGCGTACACTTCAAAAACCTTGTTTTTCAACCCTTCAGCCAATAATTTGTTAAAAAGCACTAATTCATTTGGACTAAAATGTGGGTTTTCATTTATAATAAATGCCGAGACAACTTCAATGGGTAAATTGGTTGTGATTTCAATTTGATTTAGTACGGCTTTTTTAATGTTACGTTTTGTGCTTGAGCTAAACTCCTTTTTAGACGTGTCGAGAACATAATTAGGACGTAGCTTAAATCTTTTCGGAACAAAATCACACATTAGTTCATTTAAATTAATAACCGACTTCAGCTTTCTAGGAATGTTTTTTAGAAACCAATTAACCACGATTGGAGTGAGATTTTCCTTTCCGAATATTCCTAGTTGTTGCGTAAAAACTGGTTGTACAAAATAACTTAGGCCAAATTTACTTTTTATAGGAAGTGGGAACACAAATTCATAGTCGTTAAATACCAAAGCATGCCAATTCGGACTAACTACATCCAAATACCAGCTTAATGCATAAGGCAAAGCAAGCTGACTTTCTGAAATACACTTGTCCCACTTACTTTTGTCAATTTCTTTATGTTTTAAATGTTGTATCATGAATAACAGTAGTCTAAAACATCCTCGTATAAATTTTGCCATCCCTTCCAAGGGCCCCAATTGCTTAAACTTTCGTTATGAAACAAACAACAAAAAGTTCCATCTACCTTTTTTATTGAATCAATAAGTGACTTGCTAAAAAACAGGGCTTCCTCTGGGTTTAACTTTTGATAGGCTCGTAAAGTTGTGTCCATCAAAGAAAATGGATGCACAGTTAATTCGGTTGACTCATTAGTTTCTAGATTAAAGAACTTGAAGGAATGTGTAGTGCCAGCTCTAAATCCAGGTGAATCCGCAAAACCCAAAGAATGATCATTGGTAATTCCAGCTTCAATTAACTCATTGTACGTTTGAGGGAAGGATAATTTAAGATAATGTTGTCGAGAGTGGTTAACCTTCTTTCCAATGGCCTTTTCAAGCAATGACTTTTCCTCCTTAATTATTTCGGTTTCTGTGTTTGATTTAAAGGAAGGATGTAACCCAAAACTTTTGTCTTTATTTTGACTTAGCCAATAGTTAAGCGCATTAGAATTTTGCCCGCTAATGTCATCGTAAGGAAGTTTCTTTTCTCCGAAATGAATAAAATAAGTAGCCTTGAGCTTGTGCTTTTTATGAATTTTCTCAATCTTATCGAACACGAAAAACGGATCTGGTTTAGTTCCAGTTAAAACGCTTATTCGGTGATTTAAATTTGGTGGGTTGGCAATAAAATCGCGCATGCTAGCTCCTAACGACCTAAAAACACCTGCTTCTTTGTAGGCATAAACCTTGTCGACGTCAATTGTAGCCTTTACATTAAACTTGCGTTTTGAAGGATCAAAGGATGGATTTTTTTCTTTTAGTAAAGATTCAAAATTAAGTAACCATATATCTATTATTGGAACAAGTTTCATATTGTCCTCAAATAACATGCTTTCTTTACTAGAAAAGCGACCAATTTTATCGGGAGTAAACGCCAGGTACTCCTCATAACGACTTATTAAGTAAAATACAGCACTAAACAAATCAAATCCAAAGAGGCTTTTCTGCTCAAACAACACTTGTTCGTCAGTAAAATATTCCTTTTGTGTTCGTAGAAAGTCTTCTGAAAGTAACCCTTCAGGAGAAATACTTAGGCAGTTAGAATGATTTTCATGACTGTAATTTATAAAGAATTGATCATTCGATTCAATTTCCGGAATATTTGAAATTAAGGTGTAGTTTGTATCATAGAATTCATTAAAGATAAAATCTAGAACGTGTTTTAATCGAACCGATGGTTTGTCGCAGTATACCAACATTACTCAAGATTACAAGAATAATTACAAAGAGTTATAAAAACTATAAATAATTATTTTTTCAGATAGCTATATAGTGCATAATAAGGTAAATAATTTGCCTAAAAGAATCGAGGTCAACTCAATAGGCTTAAGAGTTATTTTTTACATAAAAATTACAAATGAAAACTAAAATAAACTTAATACTGACTATTGCATGCTTTTTGGTTGCAGGTCTTACTTCTTGTGAGAAAACAGATAGCAATGTTACAACAAGTCAAATTGAAGCTAAAACTAGATCTTTATCATTAAATCTTCAAAATGATCCAGAATTTTTAACGCCAACTGCAGTTAAATTGGATAATTATCAAAAACTTGTATATTTGAATAGAAGGGGTTTAGAATTTTATCTTATTTATTCAGATATGCATAAGTTAAAGACTGATGAGTAATTTACAGCTTTTTTCATGAGCTATATGTGGAAGGAAACAGGAGTTTTGTTAAAGCATGAGCAAGAGGAGATATTGGCTTTTAACGAGAAAGTCAGCTAAATGTACCTTATATGATAAATTTTAATTTGAAATGAAAGTGGAGTTGATTCCACTTTCATTTCCTTAAAAAATTGCACTAATGAAAATTTATTATTTCTTTATTCTTATTCTTATTAATATTAAAGTTTTTTCCCAAAGTGAAGATATTCCAAATCGTTCATTTGAAGATTGGACTAATAAATCTTACGGTAATAAATCTCACATGGCTCCAAATTTATGGACAACGAATAACGACAGTGAGTTTAAAAATGATGCTAAAGTTGATACTTTTGTTGTTTTTAAGTCTAATGAAAAAACAAGTGGAAATAATGCATTATTAATGAAACCGGTAACAATTGGTTCGGAGCAATACAATGCTAATGTTATATCTATATCTGATGGTGCACCATTTGGATTTACCTCTTTTAGTTTGCCAAAAAGTATTTTTTTTGATTATAAAACACATAATGCAAGTGATGAACAGGCTTCATATACTGTTACAGTTCAGGGAGGAGGAACTGCCAATCCTAATATCTATGCTGTAGCCTTTGGCATCCTTGAAGCTAGCGCTAACTGGACAACTTTTGAAATAGAAATGGACTATGACCCATTATACGCTGATGAGAAAACAGCATCGATTATAATAACTTTGTTATGTGGAGCTCCAGAAAATCCAGGTTTTAGTGAATTTTATGTAGATAATATGAGTTACAAATCAACAACTGGTGTTAGAACCATGTTTAATGAACAACAAACAAATGCATATCCAAATCCCGCAAAGGAATTAATCTCCATAGAGCTCTCAAAAGACCTTATTGTTGAAGACTTATCTGTTTTTTCCATTACTGGCAAAAAGCAGGATGTTACGTATTCCACTACAATAGGTAAAGTTGAACTAAATATTAATCACTTAAACTCAGGATTATATTTTGTAAAAACTCAAACTGATAAAGGAATTTTCTCTACGTCTATAGTTGTTGAATAGAGGGTTTCGATTTTAATTAAACCTTTGTTTTAGCAATCTTTTTTACAGCCGCATCAAACACTCACTCCCCATATAAATGCATTTTACAATGCTCGATATTTAATTATGAATGTCGAGTTTCTTTTGAATTACAAGAATTCTAATTAACGAAAGAAAAATAGGAATAATTGCTGAAAGAAAAATAGTTATAAAATTTTGTTATATTTGTATTATACAATATGAAATTCTTATCTAAGGATAAAAAGCGCATGATTGCTATTGTTATTTCGATAAAAATAAATTATTATCGAATTTAAACCAAAAACTAAAACTACTGTAAAATCAAATCCTTTTGATTTTACAGTCTTGACTCGAAGGCATGAAAATTTTTACAAGTGAACAAATACGTGAAGTAGAAAGATATTCTATTGTCAATGAACCAATTTCTTCCATTGCCATTATGGAGCGAGCAGCTTCTGCGTTTGAAAAAAGATTTCGAAAAATTTATACAGATTTTTTCCCTGTTTATATTTTTTGCGGAAAGGGAAATAATGGAGGAGATGGGCTTGCAATAGGCAGATTATTGAGAGGAAGAGGCTATGATGTTCATTTTATAATTGCTGAACATCAATCTAGTAGAACGGAAGACACAAGAAAAAACTATAACCGTGCAAAAGGGCTTAAAATTCCCATTCAGTACATTGAAAAAATTGATTCGAAATTAGTAATCCCAAATGATGCCGTTGTTATTGATGCACTTTTGGGAATTGGTTTGAATAGAGAAGCCGAAGGGATAATTAAGCAATCAGTTGATTTTATCAATACGTTACCAAACGAAGTTGTTTCTGTAGATATGCCAACGGGTTTGTTTTCAGACAAACATACCAGTTTTGATAATTCAGTTATTCAGGCTAATTATACAATCACTTTTCAACTGCCAAAGTTGGCTTTATTTATTGCAGAAAACACCAATAGAATAGGTCAGGTGTTTATTGAAGAAATAGGATGGCTACAAAAGAAAATTGAGGAACTAGAAACGCCGTATTTTTACACGAAGAAGGAAGATGTTGCTCCCCTTTTAAAAAGCAGAAAAACATTTACACATAAAGGTACTTACGGGCATGGTTTATTTATAGGCGGTTCCTATGGCAAAATGGGCGCAGCAGTATTTGCAGGTTCTGCGGCAATGCGTGCGGGTCTTGGATTATTGACAATGCATATTCCCGGTGTTGGATATAATATTGTACAAATTTCACTACCTGAGGCAATGTGTACAGTAAGTGGAATGCACAATATTGAAGAAATGCCTACAGAATTAGAACGTTATTCTGCAATTGGAATTGGCCCAGGTTTGGGTAAGTCTCCAGAAACGGCAAAAGCTTTTTCAAAGTTATTGGATAATGCAAAAGGACCTATGGTAATTGATGCAGATGCGTTAAATATAATTGCAGACGATTTAAGTTTATTGCAAAAGGTGCCAAAAATGAGCATTTTAACACCCCACGCAAAGGAGTTTAATCGCCTTACTGCTGTGCCTCAAAATGATTTTGAATGTTTAAAAATGTTAGAATTATTTAGTGCAGAACACGAAGTTGTGGTTTGTTTAAAGGGAGCATTTACGGCAATTTCCATTCCTAATGGCCCAATATTTTTAAATTCAACCGGAAATCCTGGAATGGCAACCGCAGGAAGTGGTGATGCTCTTACTGGGATTATTTTAGGGTTGTTATGCCAGGGATACAATCCAGAAGATGCAGCAATATTAGGTGTTTATTTACATGGGTTGAGTGGCGATTTCGCTGCTGATGTAATGGGCATGGAGTCAGTCATCGCAACAGATATAGTTAATAATCTCGGAAAAGCGTTTAAGGCTTTAAAGTAATTCGTATCTTCGATTTGCTTACCTTAAAATATTAAAATTATGAAGACCTTTTTTACTTCCTTACTAATATTATCATCCTTATGCTTTTCTAGCATTGATGCTCAAATAATAACAACCGAAGGAACTAAATTTTGGCTTGGTTTTACCGAAAATGGAGGATTGACTTCACCAGTTTTAAATTTACAAATTAGTGGTAAACGAATAGCAACTGGAACTGTTTCTACCTCAAACGGATTGTTTACATCACCATTTACAATAACGCCTGGTGTTACTACTACTATCAATATTCCAGCTCTGGCTGCACATAACACAAGTAACAATGCAAAAGGTGATTTTGGAATTTTAGTTGAGGCATCTGATTCCATTTTTGTTTTTGCTTCAAACTTCGATGCTGCTTCCTCAGATGCCTCATTGGCCTTACCTGTTAGTGCTCTGGGTTCAGAATATTACCTTATGTCTTACTCAAGTACAATATCTATTAATAAATGTGAATTTGTTATTGTAGGTACTGCAGACGACACAGAAATTGAAATAATTCCTTCTCAACGCTTATCTGCTTCGGTTGATTCGGGAGACGTATTAACTATTATGTTAAATGAAGGACAAACTTATCAAGGAAAGGCTTTTAGTAATAACGATTTAACTGGTTCCTTTATTCGAAGTACCGATCCGTGTAAACCCATTGTAGTTATTGGAGGAAATGAATGCACTAACATTCCTGCTAGTTTTGCTACTTGTGATCATATTTATGAAGTAATGATACCCACAAAAGCTTGGGGAAGAAATTACCTGATAATGCCTTGGAGAACTAGAGGGCGTTCTGTGTACCGCGTAATCAGCTCTGAAGACAACAATTCTGTTTTTTTTAATGGGTTTGCAGATACTACAATCATTTTAAACAAAGGCGAGTTTTATGAAGATATTATTGTTGGAACACAACCAATTGCTGTAAGTGGTTCTGGTCCTTTAAATATTGCACATTATTCTGCTGGAGATGCTTTTGATGGAAACGATGATAATGGTGACCCTTTTATGGTTATGCTTTTACCATCTGAACAAAACATTGATAACATAACATTTAGTGCTTTAGCAGGTAATAATACAAATCATTACGTAAATATTTATGGCGATAGTTTAGCAGCAGCAACTATGACATTAAATGACACTAACATTTCTGGGTTTTTTAGAAAATTTGCCCAAGACGAAAGGTTCTACTACTCTCAGTATGATCTAGGAATTAATTCTATTGCCTTTGATATAAATTTAAAATCGGATGGCGAATTTAATGCTGTTGCTTATGGCTATGGTTTAGACGATAGTTATGGTTATGGAGCAGGTGGACGATTAAAAAGTTTAAATTTTGATATTCTGGTGGACTCTCCACTTTGTGTAGGCAATGAGGTTCAGTTTTCTGATACATCCAGAATTTTAATTAGCGAGTTTTTATGGGATTTTGGTGATGGAACAACCTCAACTTTAGCAGCTCCCACACATACTTATAATACTGCTGGCGATTATACTGTCAAACTTGGAATACGAATTCTTCCATGTGCACCTTTAGAGTTTACTACAAAAAATATAATTATAGAGGAAGCTCCTTTTGCTCCAGCAATTGTTGGTGATACTGAGGCTTGTGAAAATCAATCGATAAGCTTAAGTGGAACTTATGGACAGAATGTGAGTGAATTTAGGTGGTTTAGTGGCCCAACAGGCGGTGTTGCTTTAAGCACAGATTCGATATACGTCTCGCCAGAACTTACTGCAAATCACTCAGTGTATCTTGAAGTGGTTGTGCCACCTTCTTGTGTCTCGTTGCGACAAAAACATGATATTTCATTGAAAAGTGTACAAGCTGCACCAGCACCAATTGTTGTTTGTGGCAAATCATCTAAAAATTCTCAAACATTTAATTGGTCGGCCGTAGGTGGAGCTGTAGGATATGAAGTAAGTGTTGATAGCGGACAAACATGGATTGATCCTAGCGCAGGTGCAACTGGAACTACTCATGCTATAAATGGACTAGGTTCAGATGAAACAGCTAAATTAAGAGTAAGAGCCTTAATGAATGGAGAATGTGCAGTAGGTTCTCCTTCTCCAGAATTAGAATGTTCAGATGATTTTGAATTTAATATTCCAACAGCATTCTCACCAAACGGAGATGGAAACAATGACACTTTCGGTGGAAATGGATCAGGAATAGGTCTTTATAAGATGCAAGTATTTAATCGTTGGGGACAAGAGGTTTTTGGTTCAAATGAAATTTTGGATCGTTGGGACGGTATGATTTCCAATTCAAGTAATCAAGCGCCAGCTGGAGTTTATATTTATTTATGTAATGTATCCAAATCTGATGGTTCCAACACGCAATTTCAAGGCGTGCTAACCCTTGTTAGGTAGTTATTTAAAAACGGTATTGCGGCTTATTGGCTCGTAAGCTATAAGTTCATCATAGCGTTTGTTAGCTCTTCTTATATAAACAAATATTTCATAGAAGTTTTCTGTTTCAAAGTGGGAACCGTCTATAAAAGTTAAGTCAACGCCGCCACTTTCATGGTCCTTTAATGCATATTGGTAATTATAATAACCTTGCTTTAAAAGATAAGACCCGGTGTATCTGAAATTATTATAGTCGTAAGTTAGTTTAAAGTCCTCTTGACATTGAAAATCACTTAAAGCACCATATAAATATAAGTCTGCGTCAATTAGTGGATAATCAACATCAACAGTAAAAGTAACTTCTGCATAATCCGCATCATATTCAGGTTGAGAGCCATCTTTGTTACGAATAAAATACTTTCCGTTTTCATCGGCTGAACTTAAATATCGTTTAAAACGAAGTGGTTGATCCTTAAGTAAATAAATATAGTATTTATTGTCTTTAAACTCAATATCTGAAATGTTTTCAGTTTGAAAACGAAGACTCCTAAAATCAACTTTTCTAAATTCATTTCCACCAGGGAAATTCAGCTCTGTTTCACTGTCATATACAATTTTATAGTCTTGTGCGAACCGTGGAACAATATTGAACTTTGCGTTATCCCAACGTCTGTTTTGCCTCACAACAACTTTCACTTCGTTAAACGGGTTGTATATTTCGATACCAACATGATTTACATCGAAACGTATACGCTGGTCTAATCGTCGTCTATCAACCTGAGAACTACCAATTATTTCAGCATTTACCTCAACTTTAGGACTAACAACCATAAACCGCCTTGTCAAAATTATTTTATCAGGGTCGTAATCTTCATAAACAACTAATAAATAATTACCACTCAATTTTGGATTAATATCATTGTTTGGCAAAGTAAGTTGATAATGAACATAAGGTTTTAAGGTGCTAAAACTACTTTGGTAATCAGTAATTGTTTGTTCATAAAAACCATCCATATACTGATGTTTTGAAAGATCACTTGTATTCCAATTTGCATCGCAATGAATGATGGTATAAGTGAGCGTCCTATTTTCTCCCTCCAGATCATCAAACGAAAGAAAAAGCAATTCTTCTAAGCCTAATTTTATGATTGGAGTGCCAATTTCATCCCCTTCTGTGTAAAAAGAAACTGTTTTTATCGAATATTTATAGGTGGAATCGACATTTGAAATATCACTAAAATCTTGAGAGTTTGCCGAAAACGAGCAGAAAATTGCGCATAATAGGCTAGTTATAGCATAGAACAATGATTTATTGCCATTAGCTAAAAGATTGCTCTGCCTAAAAGTATTTTGTACATCTACAAGATAAACCATAGTTATTGGAAAAGTATTTATAATTTTGCAGCCTAATTGCAATTCGGTTGAGTTGTGAACTAAAAATCCAAAGTTAACTAAGAAGGTAACGATTCATATGTCAAAAGTTGTTAAACTACGTAAAGGATTCGATATAAAATTACAAGGCGAGGCTGAAAAAGTTTTTGCTAAGTACGAACAACCCACTACTTACGCTATTAAACCAGCTGATTTTAACGGAATTCTTCCCAAACTTTTGGTAGAAGTTGACGATAAAGTAAAAGTTGGTTCTCCATTGTTTTATCATAAAGACAATGAAAAAATGCTTTTCACAAGCCCAGTAAGTGGTGTTGTTAAGGCTATTAACCGTGGAGATAAACGAATTGTAGAGGGAATTGTTATTGAGGCTGACAAAGAAATGAGCTATGAATCATTCAAAACGGATGGGTTTATCGATTTTTCTAGAGAGCAAGTAATAGAGGTTTTGCTTAAATCTGGTTTATGGGGATTCATCAAAGAACGCCCATTTGATAAAATAGCAAATCCTGAAATTACTCCTAAGTCAATTTTTGTATCTGCTTTTGACACCTCTCCTTTGGCAGCAGATTTCGATTTTATAGTTCATGGAAACAAAGAGGTCTTTCAAGCAGGTTTAGATGTTCTTGGGAAATTAACTACTGGTGCTGTTAACTTAAATGTAAACGGAAGAGAGAAACCATCTGAAGTATTCACAAATGCTAAGAATGTAATTGTGAATTCTGTTCAAGGGCCACATCCTGCAGGTAATGTAGGAATTCAAATTCATCATATCGATCCAATAAACAAAGGACAATATGTTTGGACCTTAAATCCACAAGCAGTAATATCTATTGGTAGACTATTCACAACAGGTAAATTCAATTCTGAAATAATTGTTGCTCTTACAGGTTCAGAAGTGAAACATCGCAAGTATCATAAAACAAATATTGGTGCTTGTATCGATAAAATGGTAAAAGGAAATTTAAAAAGCGAACACGTTAGATATATTTCTGGAAACGTATTAACTGGAAGTAAAATTTCTGAAAATGGCTATTTGGGGTTCAACGATTCACAAGTTACTGTAATTCCTGAAGGAGATTTTCCTGAATTTTTTGGTTGGTTAAAACCAGGTTTCGACAGGCCAAGTAATTCAAGAGCATTATTGTCTTCATTACCAATTGGTAAAAGTTTTGAAGCCAATACGAATGAGCATGGTGAACTTAGAGCATTTGTTGTTACCGGCGAATACGAAAAAGTATTACCAATGGATATTTATCCAGTTCATCTTCTAAAGGCTATTCTTTATGAAGATATTGAGGAAATTGAAGGATTAGGAATTTATGAAGTTGCTGTTGAAGATTTAGCACTTTGTGAGTTTGTTTGTAGTTCAAAGTTCCCTGTTACGCAAACCTTAAAAAAAGGTTTGGAATTGATTGAAAGAGAATGTTTCTAAGAAAATAATGAAAGCACTTCGAAATTTATTTGAAAAAATTGAGCCACACGTAAAACCGGGTGGAAAATATGAAATGCTGCATACAACGTATGATGCATTTTATACATTTTTATTTACTCCTGCTAACACTACTCATAGTGGTGTTCATATTAAGGATGGAATTGATTTGAAAAGAACCATGATTATGGTTGTTTTTGCAATGGTTCCATGTTTGTTATTTGGTATGTGGAATGCAGGTCACCAACACTTTTTATCAACTGGTGAAACGGTAGACTTTATGGAGAAATTCCTTTACGGAATGAAAAAAGTTCTTCCGATCGTTATTGTATCCTACGGTGTAGGTTTATCTGTTGAATTTATATTCGCCACAGTTAAAAAACATTCTATTGAAGAAGGTTTCTTAGTTTCTGGAATGTTAATTCCTTTAATAATGCCTCCTACAATTCCTTTATGGATGGTAGCAGTAGCAACTATTTTTGCAGTAATTTTTGCAAAAGAAGTCTTTGGTGGTACTGGAATGAACATTTTGAACGTAGCATTAACAGCTCGTGTATTCTTATTCTTTGCTTACCCTTCATTTATGTCGGGCGACTTAGTTTGGATTGCAGAACAAGCAGATGGATTTTCTGGAGCAACAACTTTAGGTTTGGCAGCAGCTGATTTACCAATCAATTATTCCTTTATGGATATGTTCTTAGGCTTTGAGATGGGCTCCATTGGAGAGACATCAGCCCTAGCCTGTTTAATTGGAGCAGCAATTCTATTAATAACAGGAATTGGAAGCTGGAGAGTTATGTTGAGTGTTTTTGGTGGTGGATTTTTAATGGCATTATTATTAAATGCTATTGGTGGAAACGCACTATTAGACATGCCTGCTCACATTCATTTAGTAGCTGGTGGTTTTGCTTTTGGAGCGGTGTTTATGGCAACTGACCCGGTTACCGCAGCACAAACTAATACAGGAAAGTATATTTACGGATTTTTAATAGGTGTTTTAGCAATCTTAATAAGAACAGTTAACCCTGCATACCCAGAAGGTATTATGTTAGCTATTTTATTAATGAACGTGTTCGCACCATTAATTGATCACAACATTATTCAAGCAAATATTAAAAGGAGGTTAGCTCGTGCAAAGTAGAAATTATACATTCATTTTTGCAGCTATTGTAATTGTAGTAGCTGCATTGCTTCTATCAAGTGCTGCAACGCTTTTGAAAGAAAGACAAGATGCAAACGTCGCTAGAGAGAAGAAATCATTCATTCTTAAAGCGGTAGGTGTTGAAACAGAAGATATTGATGCTAAATATAATGAAGCAATTACTGAAATGGTGATTGATGAAAAAGGCGATATTATTAACGGGCTTAATGCTTTTGCTTTAAACATGGAGAAGCAAAGTAAAAAGAAAAAAGCAAATCCTGATTATAAACTGCAACTGCCAGTTTATGTATTTGAAGGAGCGAATGGCGTAAACCGTTATGTTTTTCCTGTTACGGGAAAAGGCCTTTGGGGTCCAATTTGGGGTTATGTTTCTTTAGAACAGAACATGAGCACTATTTATACTGCAATTTTTGATCATAAGTCAGAAACACCAGGTTTAGGAGCTGAAATTTCTGCGCAATGGTACCAAGAACAATTTAAAGGCAAAGAAATTTACAATAACAATGGAGAGTTAATTTCTATTGATGTTTTAAAGGGTGCTGGAAATACACTAGATAAACATTCAGTTGATGGAGTTTCTGGTGGAACTATTACAAGTGTTGGACTAGAGAAAATGCTTGAAAAAGATTTTAATTACTATTTACCGTTTCTAGAAATGAAACGAAAATCTAATTCTTAATACTATGAGTCACCAGGAAGAAATCTTAGTATCTCAAGCCGACCTTGCCAAAAAGGAAGGGCCGTTTTCTAAGAAGAAATTAAAGTTAGTTACTGACCCATTATCAGAAAGCAATCCTGTTACTGTTCAAGTATTAGGAATTTGTTCTGCTTTGGCTGTAACAACTCAACTTAAGCCTTCAATTGTAATGGCAATTTCTGCTACTGCGGTTGTTGCACTTTCAAGTGTGGTAATATCTATGATGCGTAATTTAATTCCTTCAAGAATTAGAATTATCGTTGAATTAGTTGTGGTATCTACTATGGTAATTTTGGTAGATCAATTGCTTAAAGCATTTATGTACGATGTAAGTAAGCAACTATCTGTATTTGTAGGTCTAATTATCACAAACTGTATGATTATGGGACGTCTTGAGGCATTTTCTTTAGGAAACAAGCCTTGGCCATCATTATTAGATGCACTTGGAACAGGATTAGGATATGGAGCCTTACTAATTATTGTAGGATTTTTCAGAGAATTATTTGGAAGCGGAAAATTATTCGGTTTTCAAGTTATACCAGATGTAGCTTATGAAATGGGATATGTAAACAACGGAGTAATGCTGATCCCCGCCGGAGCTGCCATTTTGGTTGGATTAGTTATTTGGGTACAAAGATCATTTGTATCATCACTTGTAGAGGACACAAATTAATATAGTATGGAATTATTCAATATATTTTTAAAGTCGATTTTTGTTGAGAACATGGTATTTGCCTATTTCCTAGGGATGTGCTCATTCTTAGCAGTAAGTAAATCTGTAAAAACAGCTGTAGGTTTAGGTGCAGCAGTAATTTTTGTATTAGGAATTACCGTTCCTGCCAACTGGTTATTGCTAAATGGTCTGTTAAAAGAAGGTTCATTAGCATGGATTCATTCATCTTTAGCGGATGTTGATTTAACATTCTTAAGTTTCATCATGTTTATTGCTGTAATTGCTGCAATGACACAACTTGTTGAAATGGTTATTGAGAAATTTAGTCCAGCTTTATACGGTTCACTAGGTATATTTTTGCCTCTTATCGCCGTAAACTGTTCCATTTTAGGAGGTGCATTATTTATGCAAGAAAGAGATTATTCACTGGCTGAAGCTTCCGTTTTTGGATTAGGAAGTGGAGTGGGTTGGTTTTTAGCAATTGTTGCTATAGCAGCCATCAGAATGAAAATACGTTATTCAAATGTACCTAAGCCATTAAGAGGATTAGGAATTACATTTATCATCACTGGTTTGATGGGAATAGCATTTATGAGTTTCATGGGAATTGAATTTTAATAGAAGAGGACATGATTTTAAGTAGTATCATACCAATAATTTTAGGCGGGATAGCCGTTTTCTTAGTAGTAGGATTGTTTTTAGTATTTATACTTGTTTACGCACAATCTAAGCTCGTTCCTCAAGGAGAAGTAGTGATTACTGTAAACGGTGATAAAGAAAACGCAATTACAACTCAAGCAGGTTCAACATTGTTATCCACTTTGTCTAGCCAAAAACTATTCTTGCCTTCTGCCTGTGGTGGAGGTGGTACCTGTGCCATGTGTAAATGCCAGGTGCATAGCGGTGGTGGAGAAGTGTTACCAACGGAAGTCGGTCACTTAACTCGTAAAGAGCAACAAGAAAACTGGAGACTTTCATGTCAGGTTAAGGTTCGTGAAAGCATGGATGTTGAAATTCCTGAAGAAATTTTCGGAATTAAGAAATGGGAATGCGAAGTTGTTTCAAATAAAAACGTGGCAACCTTTATAAAAGAATTTATTGTTAGGCTTCCAGAAGGTCAGACCTTGGATTTCGAAGCAGGTGGATATATTCAAATTGATATTCCTCCGTATGAAATGGACTATGCTAAACACATTAGCGTAGAAGATGAGTACAAAGAAGATTGGGATAATTTAGGAATTTGGACATTAAAAGCTAAAAACGAAGAAGAAGTTTTTAGAGCATATTCAATGGCTAACCATCCTGCAGAAGGAAACATTGTAATGTTAAATGTTCGTATTGCTACTCCACCTTGGGATAGAAAAGCGGGTAAGTTTTTAGATGTTTCTGCTGGATTAGCCTCATCTTATATGTTCGCCTTAAAACCAGGAGATAAAGTAAGTATTTCAGGACCTTATGGTGATTTCTTTGTGAAGAAAACCAAAAGAGAAATGATGTTTATTGGTGGTGGTGCTGGAATGGCTCCAATGCGTTCTCATTTATTTAATCAGTTTAGAACACTGAAAACCGATAGAAAAGCTTCTTTCTGGTATGGTGCACGTTCAAAAAGAGAAATGTTTTACCACGATGAGTTCTTAGACATTGAAAAGGATTTTGATAATTTCTCTTACCATGTTGCACTTTCTGAACCTAAGAAAGAAGATGATTGGAAAGGGTATGTTGGATTTATTCATCAAATAATTGCAGAGAACTACTTGAACAAGCATAAAGAACCAGAAGAAATTGAATATTATTTATGTGGACCCCCAATGATGAATACCGCGGTATTTAAAATGTTGGATGATTATGGTGTTCCACCAGAAAATATTGCCTTCGATGATTTTGGAGGATAAAAAAACTAAAGGCTGTTCGATTTAATTGAGCAGCCTTTTTTTATGATTAAAAAACCGATATGAAGTATTCTGTATTACTATTTGCTGTTGTTACCTTAATTTCTTGCCAGCCAAAATCTTCAAGTTTTGAAGGAAATGCTCAAGGCACCACATATTCTGTGAAAATTGTTGGTGCTTCAGACCAAGGACTAAAGGTCAAAATGGATTCACTTTTAACCCAAATAGACTTTAGTTTATCTACCTATAACCCCAATTCTATTATTTCAAAGGTTAATCGTAACGAAGTAGTTCAGTTGGATGATCATTTTAAGTCGGTCTTTGAAAAATCGTTATTAATTGCAAAATCAACTAATGGGGCATTTGACTTTACCGCAAAACCACTATTTGATGCTTATGGATTTGATGAGAAAAAGTCTATGAAGGTGGCTAAATTGAATATAGATTCAGTTTTAGAATTTGTGGGATATGAAAAAGTTAGAATTGACGGAGATAATCTAGTTAAAGAAGATCTAAGAATACAGCTAAACTTTAACGCAAGTGCACAAGGCTATTCGGTTGATAAAATGGCAGAAATTTTGGAGAATAAAGGAATAGAGAATTATTTTATTGAATTGGGTGGCGAAACAAAAGCAAAAGGAAAAAACAAAAAAGGCAAATTGTGGCGTATTGGTATTGACAAGCCTGAAGAGAAATTGGAGAAGAGGCAGCTAGCAGCTATTTTAAGCTTAGATAATAAG
The DNA here is from genome assembly GCA_047632595.1 of Sphingobacteriales bacterium. GTDB lineage: Bacteria > Bacteroidota > Bacteroidia > Sphingobacteriales > Sphingobacteriaceae > JBLIDK01. The sequence continues at coordinate 558 of JBLIDK010000017.1, read as the reverse complement.
GCTTTGGCTACATCGGGTAATTATCGCAATTTTTATGTGGAAGGCGGAGTAAAGTATGTTCATACAATTAATCCAATTACCGGGAAAAGCGAATTAAATAATCTATTAAGCGTAACCATTTTAGCTGAATCTTGTCATGATGCGGATGCTTATGCTACTGCCTTAATGGTAATGGGAGTGGATAAAGCAAAACATTTCTCAGGATTAAAGAATCTGGAAGTGTTCTTAATTTATACTACAGAAGAGGGAGTGGAGACTTATACCAACGGCCCGTTTGAGGTTGAGATGGTTGATTAGAGTGTGAGTTAAGTAAAAAGTTGACTTTTTACTTAACTCACAATAGTATTCAAATTTTGGATAGACATATTTGATTTTCAGTAAAAAAAGACAAATAATATTTAGTCTCTTGTCTAAAGCTGATTCACAAAGATGTAGTGAGATTACAAAAAGTAAGATCCCGCTGATAAGCGATAAATACGGTTTAAGTTTGAGTTAGAGTCTTGAGTGAGTTTATCCGTTTTAGCAAGAATCAATACAAATGTTTGAGTGAGCCAGGAA
>JBLIDK010000016.1:0-42389 GCA_047632595.1 Sphingobacteriales bacterium | reverse complement strand
TCAGCATCTGCCAGGGCGATGAAATCACCATGAGAGATACGGCCTCCATTGCCCAGAAATCTTTTTTTGAATGGAAAGACCAAACCGGCAATGTATTGGGCAGTACGGAGGTCTTAACGATGACCCCTACGGAAACAACCACTTATTACCTTACTACAATTGAAAACGGCTGTGTCAATACAGACAGTATAAAGATTAACTTCTTTAACAATCCTGTTGTGGGCATCATAAGCGATACGGCACTTTGCATGAATGAATCGGCAAGTATTGGAAAAACGCCCATCCCCGATAATGGTTACAACTGGAGCAGCACCCCGTTAGGCTTTACCTCAACAGATGCCAATCCCACGGTAATGCCAACAGCAACCACCACATACCACCTCACCCAAACCAATACCATTACCGGTTGCCAAAACACGGATGAAGTAACCGTAACAATTAACCCACTACCAGAGCCCAATACAGGAGCAGATATCGCCATTTGTGATGGAGAATCTACCACTATTGGAAGCGCATTAGTAGCAGGAAATACTTACAGTTGGACCTCCAGTCCAGCAGGTTTTACTTCAACAGATGCTATAGTAGAGGTGAGTCCTACTATCACTACCACCTATACTTTAACTCAAATTTTAGATGCAACGGGTTGTGAAAAAACAGACCAAATAACGGTAACGATTAAATCCTTACCTGTTGCAAATGCCGGAAACAATGCTTTGGTTTGCGGTAATGCAATCGTAACCCTTGGTTCCACTCCAATTGGTGGTAATTTGTATAGTTGGACACCTGTAGCTCAGCTAAACGACGCATCTCTTGCCCAACCAAGCTTTACAGCGGTTAAACAAAGTGCAGGTAGATTCATAGATACCTTGTATTTAACTGTAACAGGTGCAAATGGCTGTGCTAATTTTGATAGCGTAGAGATTACTTCTCTTCCAAACCCATTAGCAGATGCAGGAACAGACCAAGACATACAATGTGAAGCAAATACTAATTTACTTGCAAGTGCCAGTGGTGGAGAAGGAGCATTTACCTACTCTTGGAAGCAAGTTGGCGGTTCAACCGGACCAAATACAGCAGCATGGAACAATGTTGGAGCTGGAACTTATGCAATTACTGTATTTGACCAAAACCTATGTTTTGATAGAGATACTACTGTAGTAAGTTTAGCAGCGGGTAATTTAACTGCCACACCATCAGCAAACCCAGGAACTATTTGTGATGGAGAACAAACTACTTTAACGGTACTTGTTTCCAATCAACAAGGTGCACCAACCATTACTTGGACAAGTCCAGATACTACTTTTAGCGGTACAGGACCACATTTTATGGAGCCAAATGCTACCACAACTTACAATGTTAATGTAAGCGATGATGCAGGTTGTGAGGTAGATGTGCCTCTAACAGTAACGGTTAACCCAACGCCAATACCAGTACTTTCAAGTGCAAATTTGGTAGCTCAAGGTATTTGTGCTAACGAGGAGTTGGTATTTACAGTGAGTCCAAGTGATTTAACAAACTACAAGTTCACTTTAGATGGAAATGAAGTACAAAATGGAGCGTCAAACATGTACACAGCTTCTACAAGTACCCCTGTTAATTATAATTTAGAGGTAACCGTAGTTAATAGCTTTGGCTGTCAAGCTTCCACTTCATTAAATTACACTGTTTTTGAGCTTCCAACAGTAGACTTAGGAGAGGACTTAACGGTGGTTTGTGAGCAAACCAGAACTTTGGTAGCTACTCCAAGTGGCGGAGAAGGAACTTACTCGTACTCTTGGTTAGATGAAAACATAACTGAACTTTCTACAACCAACACACTTAGTGATGTCGGAGCAGGAACTTATACCCTGAATATTGAAGACGGTAATGAATGTATGGCTAGTGATGAACTAACAATCACCAATACCGGCAACCCAATGACGTTATCATTGAATGCAAGTCCAGCGGACATTTGTGTGGGTGAAGAATCAACTATTACAGCCATATTAAATGGAGAAAATGGAGGCAGAACTTACATTTGGAATGAAGCATTAACAGGAACTGGTCCTCATACGGTTGGTCCAAGCACAACAACAACTTACACCCTTCAAGTAAGTGATGATTTTGGTTGTGAGGCGAATGCTGAAGTGGAGTTGATAGTAAACGAACTTCCAACTATTACCATTAGCACCAATAGCGGAGATAATATCTTCTGTGTTGGGGAACAAATGCAGCTAATAGTGAGTCCAACTGACTTATTAAGCTATGATTTTAGCTTAAATGGAAGTCCGACTACCACTGGCGTAACTGGAAACACCTTAACTCGTTCTGATTTAACAGCCAATACTTACAACTTTAGTGTAATTGGTAGCAATGGCTGTGAGTCGGGTGCTAGTATTAGCATTTCAGTAGATAACGCTCCGCCATTGGAAACAACAGTTGAGCTTATAAATATCTGCTATGGAGAACCTGCCACCCTAGAAGTGAACAGTCCTTCAGGCACTATCACTTATTCATGGTCTGAAAAAGGTGGGGCAACTGTTGGAACAGGTGCATCGGTAATGGTAAGTCCAACAGAAACGACTACATACGAAGTAACAGCAACAGACAACACCTCTGAATGCACTACAACCAAAGAAGTAGAAGTGGAAGTTACCCCATTGCCAATTGCAAGTTTTAATTACAATGTAGCTGGCTTTGAGTTAAGCACCAGTGCTTCAATAGCCAATGGCATAACCAACTGGACATGGGAATTTGGAGATAGAACTTCCAGAATATTTGGAACAGCCACGACCACCCATATTTACACCCAACTAGGCACCTATAATTTATTGTTGATTGTAGAAAGTGACTGTGGTCTTGACACCATGGAGTGCGCTGTTGTAATTGATGGCAGCACTTACATAGGTACAAATTGTGAGTCAATGGATGTAGGTGTGGAACTTCATGAAGATGTAAGTGGTATAAATGTAAATATTTATCCAAATCCATTCAAAAAGATAACCAACGTGGAGCTTATCGTGGAGAATGCAGGTGATTATAGCCTATTAGTTTATGACGTGCAAGGCAGACTGCTACAAACACCAATGCATGAAAAAACACTAAGCCCTGGTACTTACATTATTAATTACGAGGAGCAACACGCACAAGGCATGCGCTTGTTTATGATTAAAAGAGATAATCAAGTGCTAAAAGTCATGCCGGTGGTAGGGCAGGAATAAAAGAGCTACAAGCTTCAAGCCAAGAGCCTCGAGCTTTCGACTTGTAGCTCTTTGCTATTTTTCTCTGAGTCCTCAGTGTTAAAAAAGGGAATGGAAATCAAGTTAGTTTCTAGATTTGAAATAACCCACATAAGTAGAGCAATATTCGAAGCTTTTAGCTAACTGCTTTGGACATTGGACTATTTGTAATAACTCATCGCCTCAGGCATATGCTTTTTTCAAGTCTTTAATTCGAGTGCTGTGATTAGGTTGGGTGCTTAAAATTACTTAATGCAGTGATTCTTGTCCAAAAAGCAAGAGTTCCATTTGGCTTTCTGGAAGGATACTAAATTGTTTTCGGACAGTTAAAGGAACCTTGCTACATGAAAAGATAAATAGAGCGAGAAGGATTATAGATAATTTACGTATTTTTATTTTTTTCTCGTTAAGAAACCTGCACTGTTCTCTTCACCTTTTCTAAGTCTTTCAATATTCTCTCGATGAGTTAAAATAACTAAAACCATTACGGCTAAAGAGAAGATTATTAAGGCTCGAACATCGGTTTTAAACACAAATATTAATAAAAAAGGGAATGACAAAGCACAGGCAATTGAGCTTAATGACACATATTTCGTTATTAATAGCACTACAACAAATACTACCACACAACTTAAAGCTGCTGCAGGGTGAATAGCTAAAATAATACCAAATAACGTTGCAATTCCTTTGCCTCCTTGAAAGCCTGCGAAAATGGGATAAACATGACCAATTACAGCAGTTATTCCTAATACTAATTGAAAGTTTACATATTGCTCTGTTCCTGATTCCATACCACCTATTAAGTGCGCAAGGCTGCATGCAAAGAAACCTTTTAGCATGTCAATAAGCATAACTGGAATTCCTGCTTTAACACCTAAAACTCTAAATGTATTAGAGGCACCTGAGTTTCCACTACCATGTTCTCTAATATCTACTTTGTAGAATATTTTACCAATTAAAACTGCCGTTGGAATAGATCCAATAAGGTAGGCAGCAATTAGGGCCGATATGGTATAAATGGTAATCAAAGAGGTTTATTTTGACACGAAAATACAAAAACCAAATTAAGCTAGTCTAGAATTGGAAATTTCTTCAAAAAATCGGCCTTTGCTCTAGGTGTACTTACCGTAAAAGGTTTATCAGATTTAGTTTTACTAGCAATTGCATCATTAAATTCTTGATCTGAAGAAACTGCTTCTGCAATTCCCCTTCTATATCTAAAATACCACCAGATATTATCAGCTGCCTGAATGTAAACTTGAAATTCATCGTCACCTTGATTTGGATTAAGTACAACCTTACCGGTAAGTCTTTTACCTATTTTATCCTTGCCAATGGCTCCTAAACCAACTGGCCCAACCGATACATATGATCTAGTAGTTTCATCCCAAAGCATATTTAACTCTGTAAACCATAGGTTATGCTCTAATTCATTAATCATATCGAAACTTCCAATTAATTGAACATCTTCAACAACTTGCGCAGCGTCTTTAGGACCCAAAAGTTCTGAAACCCCTTTTAAGAATGTAGGTCGGTCATTAATGGTAAGGTCAGCATCAAAAGTGTTGCTTGTAATTTTATCGCCCAATAATTTCCAAGCTCGCGACGGAAGTTCAAAGTCAATGCTTAAAAGCACATCAAAGAATATTTGATTTCTTGCTAATTCATGTAGAACATTTCCTACTGTATTAATCTTAGGTAATTCAGCATTTTGGAACTCTAGTCCCATGTCTAACTTTCCTTCAGCATAGAGTTCATCTCGAGCATCGTCAAATGTTAAATAATCGCCCTTTAAACCACTACCGTACATTTTATTTTTATCACCTATTTTAAAAATTCGTTCTGCTTCATCGTATTTCAACTCACCTTCCAAAGCAATAATGTTATGGTCATTAGGCTCTTCTTTTGTACTCACAAAAGTTGAATAAAGCTGCCGACTTAAGTTTCCTTGATGAATACCAGTGAATAGTCTTTTGTTATCCATAGATCTTGGATCTATAATTTCAGTTAGTAAACTATCAGGATTCACACGGCCATAGTATTTGAAAAACTCCGACTTAATAACCGTACTGTTTTGGTCAATTTTAGCGAAACCTTTATACACTAAATACTTTTCATCTCCTTGAAGTATAACATCTCCACGGAAAAAGATTCTAGGATTTAAAACAAAATTGGTAGTGTCAGAAATTGCACCCTTTGCTATTGTTCGTTCAGTGCTATCTTCAATGCTAATCTCATCGAAATGAATCTTTTCTACTTTTCCAGCTTTATTTACATATTCATAATCTGCATTTCCTGTATACGAACGTCTTCCTTGAATTTCAATTTCACCATTAAACAATTCGTGAAACCTGGTTTTAGTATTTACTTCAATTCGCGCTTCAGGAAGCGTTGTCATAACTGCATCTTTATTTACCTGAACGAACTTGTCTTTCGGGAAAATTTCAGCATCTGCAACCAGAATTGAGCTCACTTCAAAAATATCTAAAACAGAATTTTTAAGTGATAATTCGGCAGTTTTTGCTGGAAATTGCAATTTATCTTGCTTAGGATGTGTTGATTCGAAGTAAAGCTCTTCATCAGTCTGCCCTTTTCCTTTTGAAAAATTCAAAGTGAAATCATCAATTTTCCAAAGAATCTTACCTAAGGTAGTTTCATATTGATTACTTGGTAGGTTAACAAATGGCCCAAATAAATTAGTTTCAAAACTCACTTCTCGTTTCAAGAAATTGGCTTTGGTGGCTACGTTATTTGAATTAAAGGCCACTGCATTTCCATCAAAAGTTGCAAGTTCAACATCTGAGGTATCTGCTTTAAAATCGTTTTGATTGAATAAAAAGTAATTGGACCTAATTCTAGCATTGTTGAAACTAACCTCTCCAGCGCCACTTAAATTACGTGGAGAATACCACATCTTCCCTTGCAGATAAGCTTGCTCTTCATACAAAATTACTAGCTTTTCTTTCTGCTGCAAAAACATACTGTCGCTATATGGCCGCCAATGTATATACAGGTCTTCTGCGTGAACTTGGGGGTATTTAGTTCCTTGATAAGCAGATTTACTCATGTCATAACTTTTGGCATTTATATTAGTGCTATCTAACATAAAAGTATACTCTCTACTCAAAGTGGTGGAGGTCAAATAGTCTAATTTTCCTACCCCTAATAAACCCGCTTCACTTAAAAATATTTGTCCTAAAAAGTTTCCTTTATCTTTATACATTGGTAATCCTTTAACCGGAGTTTCATGCACAAATCCTAGAGAAGTATCCTTTTGTAAAACTAAAACTTCCTTAAGTTCTGGGAAAATATTATCAGAATATAAAATACCTGGAAAGGCTAGGCCGGTTGTTGAAGTTAAGTTATCTAAACTGTCAATTTGAAATGGAATTACTCGAAAGAAAAACCGTTCTCTATCATAAACTGAGTTAAGAATTTTAGGAGCATCGTAGAATACAAAACTTTCCTTTTTACTATCAAATAATGGGTATTGTGGTAAATCTTTCAGTCCAGATTTATTGTCTTTATCATCAATATAGAGATCACCATTAATGTTTTGAAGTACCGTTTCAACATCAATAAACTCAGTTTTTCCTAAGGCTGTTTCACCACCCAAAACCATAATTGTCATTGAGTCGATGTTTTGAAGATTAATTTTGAAATTTTCGTAGTCAAAATTAAATCCTTTACCATAAAAATCTAGTGTTCCAGCATGTATTTGACCACCAAACTGCATGTTTCTATTACCAAACATCTTTACTTGTTGTTCGCTCGGAACGATGTAAACAGATTGGGAATCGGACATAAAAATTTGACTAACCCCATTTATATCAAGAACATAATCTTTAATATCTAAAATTGCATTATTCCCTTTTGATACATAGGACTTAATTTTAATGATATCGTAATCAAGATTTCCAGCATTATTTTGTACAAAGTTTACTGTTTTGTCTTTTATATATATTTCTTCCTCTTCTTCATCGTAGTAAATAAAGCCATCAGCAACTAACTGACGTAACATGCCTTTAACCTGCTTTATTTCCATGTTTAGGCTATGAGCAAATTCCGCAGCACCCAAATTTCTGGTGTTGTTGTCTTTTTGCATCAAATAAAGACTTACTAATGGGTTATAAGTCATTAAGCCTTGAACTCTAGTAAAAAGCTTTTTACGATAGTAGTTTGTTGATTCAAAGTATGCATCAGATTTGGTTTGAGTGTTAATCATCCCAAATTCCATTTCGCGACTATCAATATTCCAATAAATAGCTTCAAGTAGAATGTTTATTTCATGGTAGGTGTCGTAAAATGCTGTTTTCTTTATTCCATCTCCTTGTCGAATGATTGTAACTTCTCGCTTATCTGCTAAAAACTTTAATTCAATCTCAGGATGATAAATTGAATCCTTCTCACCCATATAGATAGAAACCTCGGTGCTGAGTGCATTAATTTTGTCTGGATAAAATATGTAGGCATCAGAGAATGTACGAAGTGTCAAAGTATCTCCTGAATAAAAGTTCAGTTTTGCTGGATTCTCTGAATCTCCAAAACCAATAAGCTTTCCACCTGCCATTGATAGTCCACCTTCGTAATCTACGTTTTTGAAAATGTCCTTTTTTAAGATCTTCTTTATATAAGAATCAAACTTTGGGTAGGTTGCATTTTCAGGTTGATATTGACTTGTCAACTTATCAGTAAAGGACCCTAAATAGGCCTCTTCAAGCAAAGATTTATAAAAGAATACGACAGAATCAGCTGAAAACTCAACCCTTTTGGTTTCAATTTCATACGTTTTAACTTCTGCAAATACTTGGGTTGTATCTAGGCCACCACGAGCCCAATTTACAACACCGCCAGTACCTTTCCATAACCCGATAATTGGATAGTACACCCCACTAGTTTTATACACTCCGCTTCTATCGTTTCGAGCAGAAGCTATGACATCCGCATTTTCACAAATAAGAACAGGAGTTTCCCCCTCCATATCAAATTCAAAAGTTCTTTCGGCCAACCCCCAGCTGTTACTTGGCGAAACAAACAAACTTATATCATTAAAGAGATTATTGGCAAGAGTAATTACATCCATCACTTCACGAGTACTTTTAATACCCATTGTGTGTAAAACACTAAAATAATCGTCAAAATCATTAGCATCGTGTTGGTTCTCACTAAAGTAGATTAAAGATTGATAGAATGTTTCAAACTCTGGGCCTCTCATCCTAGATTGAATTAAGGAGTTAGACATATTTATGATAGCCTCTTCTTGCTTATTGCTAAACCCTTTAAGTTCCCACAATTCCGCAAACTTATCTGCAGTTTTCAGACCGTTTTTATACTTTGCTTTTTTAAAGTACTTCTCAACACTTTTTGTAAACTCTAAAGGGTCTTTGTTAAATTCAAAGCCTGTTTGAGAATATCCAGTAGAAATTAAAAGTAATGAAATGACTATCAGTATAAAACGTTTCATAGTTTAATGTTTAATAAATTGTGCTGCAGCCCAATTGTTGGTGTCTAGTTTGTTGATTAATTTAAGATTATGTTGATTCGCTTTTGCCTCAACTTTGCTCAAATCCTCCATGTAAAACCCACTCAAAAGTAATATTCCATCTGTTTCAAGTAAATTTGAATATATAGGAATTTCTTCTAGCAAGATATTTCGGGTAATATTTGCAAAAATGCCATAAAATGAACCGTTGTCAATAATCTTGACCGTACCCTCTTTGACTACCATGTTGGTAATATCGTTTAATTCACCATTTTTTATAGAGGCCCTTACCGCATTCTCGTCATTGTCGATTGCTAATACAGATTTTGCTCCAAGTTTAGAGGCCATTATGCCAAGTATTGCTGTTCCACAACCGAGGTCTGCAACCTGCTTATCTTTCCAATCGTGTGCTGAAATTAAACGCATCATCGACTCAGTTGTTGCATGGTGACCAGTGCCAAAAGCCATTTCCGGATTGATAATGATCTCATTTTTAATACCTGGATTAGGTTTATGAAAAGTTGCACGTACAATCCAATTTGAATCTAGTATCAAAGGTTGATAAGATTCTTCCCATTCTTTATTCCAATTTTTGTTCTCAACTGCTTTTTTCTTGTAAAAGAATGAAAATTCAGGTTGGTATTTTAATTGTAGATTTTCAAGGTCTTTAGCTTCAAACAATTTCTGATCAACGTACGCCAATAGGGCATCTTCCTCTTCAACAAAAGATTCATATCCAAGTTCGGATAATTCTGCAGATAAAATTGAATAAAAATCTTCGTTTTGAGATTCAATCCTTATTTCTAGGTATTGGATCATTAGACTTTTACGCTAAGTTTAGGTGATTTTGCAAGAATTTTAATAATATTCATAAATTCTCTAGATTTCAAGGCTGAGCCACCAATTAGGCCTCCATCAATATCAGGTTGTGAGAATAAATTCTCAGCACTTTGTTCATTACAACTTCCACCATATAGAATAGTGCAACCTTCAGCAATAGAAATGGAATAGGTTTCGGCTATACATTTTCTAATATATTGATGCATTTCTTGTGCTTGCTCAGGCGAGGCGGTTTTACCAGTGCCAATTGCCCAAACCGGTTCATATGCAATAATTACTTTCGAAAATTCATCTTCATTTAAGGTATGAAATGCAGCTTCTTCAAGTTGTTTTTTAACAAGAAGGAAGTGCTTATTGGCTGCACGTTGCTCTTCTGTTTCACCAACACATATTATTGGGCTTATACCCAAATCAAGTGCCTTTTTGGTTTTTTTAGCAACATCTTTATCACTTTCGTGATAGTATTTTCTGCGTTCTGAATGTCCAAGAATAATTGAATTTACACCAATTGACTCAAGCATAGGCAATGATACCTCTCCTGTAAATGCTCCTGAATCTTCTAAATGACAATTTTGGGCACCCAATTTCACGCATGAATTGGTTGGAATTAGCTTTGAGATACTACTAAGGTGAGTATATGGTGGAGCTAAAATCACCTCAACTAAATAGTCGCCCTCATCTTGAACCATGTTAATTATCTCTGAAGCAAGCTTTAAACCTCCTTCATAAGTGGTATTCATTTTCCAATTACCAGCAACAATTTTTTTTCGCATAGTGCTAAATTAAGAAACAGTATTGTATTACTCCCAAAATCTGTATTGAGTTGTTTGCTCAAATATCGATTCAAAAATTTCTAGGTCATCCTGACTTAGTTCAATATTTCTTCTGGAGACTACTCTTTTTGCAGTGTCAATAGCCTTTTTAAGGGTATATGTGGTGTATCCATTGGCTCCGCCCCAAGCAAAATCAGGAACAAAATTTCTTGGAAAGCCTGTTCCAAAAATGTTGCAATTAAAACCAATGACTGTGCCTGTGTTAAACATGGTGTTTATACCACATTTTGAATGGTCTCCCATTATCAGTCCACAAAATTGTAGGTAGGTTTGCTTAAAACTCTTGTCTTTGTAATTCCAGAGTTTTACATCATCGTAGTTGTTTTTAAGATTACTGTTGTTTGTGTCTGCACCAATATTACACCACTCTCCTAAAACAGAATTGCCCAAGAAACCATCATGGCCTTTGTTTGAATATCCAAAAAAGACACTGTTGTTTACTTCACCGCCAACCTTGCAATGTGGACCAATACTTGTTCCACCGTATATTTTGGCATCCATTTTTAAAGTGCTATGGTTGCCAAGTGCAAAAGGACCTCTAATTTTAGAGCCTTCCATTACTACAGCGTCCTTGGCAATGTAAATAGGACCATCTGTGGTGTTAAAAGTGGAATTGAGTATAGTTGCTCCTTTTTCAATGAAAAGACCTTCTACTGGCCCAAAACAAATGCTATGCTCCGGCAAAGGCATAAGCTCTCTGCTTTGCGACTTAAAAAATTTAATATCATTACCAATTTCTTGTCCGCATAAAGAGAAAATATCAGAAAGTTGGGTTAATTGATCTGGTGAGATTGGAATATCAATTTTGGCAAAATGAATACCTTCAATCAAGTCTGTAGCATCAACAAATAGTTTTTCACTTTTAACTGCAATTAAAGTGTCTCGGTAGAAAACAGCTTGATCCATATTTAGATTTAAGCATATTTCCATTAACTCCGGAGTTGGAATTATTGACCCATCTATGTAAATATTGTTATGAGAATCGGTGTTTGGATACTTTCCCTGTAAATAAGGCTCAGTTAAAGTAAAAGATTGCTCTTTTGAAAAGCGCTCCCATTTTTCACGAATTGTGAGTATTCCGACCCTGAAATCGGCTATTGGCCTGCTATATGCAAGAGGAAAAAATCGCGGTCGTTGCGCTGGATTATCAAAAAAGACTATTGGCATGGGTCAAAAATAAAAAAAACCCCGTATTGAATGCATCAATAAGGGGTTTATCTAACCAATCATTTTCAACAAACGACTATTCGTCGTCAGTAAAAGTTCTTTTTTCTTTCTTTTTGTACTTGGTGTAGAATTTGTCAACACGTCCAGCTGTATCAACAAGCTTCATCTTACCAGTAAAGAAAGGATGTGATTTCGAAGAGATCTCTAATTTAATTAAAGGGTATTCTTTACCATCTTCGTAAACAATAGTATCTTTTGTATCGGCAGTAGATTTTGTTAAAAAGGTGTAGTCATTTGATACATCTTTAAATACAACAAATCTATAATTTTCCGGGTGAATGTCTTTTCTCATTTCTTCTATTAAAAACTGGGATGCAAAGATAAGGACTTATAGTAGTTTTTACAAACTCTTTTATGCTTTTTAATTAGCCTTTCTTAAAACCATACAAAGGTACGAATGTTAAGTAGGTAATTGATTAACTTTGCATCATGTCAGATACAGTAATTACCGTCACCGATAAAGCCAAAACAAAAATTCAACAACTTCGTAAGGAAGGTGGATTTGCATATGATTATTTTCTAAGGGTATCTGTCGTAAGTGGTGGATGTTCAGGTCTTTCGTATGACATATCTTTTTCTGAAGATGCGACTAAAGGTGATCAACAATGTGAGCACAACGGGCTAAAAATAATTCTAGACATGAAGAGTTTCCTTTATTTAGCAGGAACCAATCTTGATTTTTCTGATGGTTTAGAAGGAAAAGGATTCAACTTTATTAATCCAAATGCAAGTAGAACTTGCGCATGTGGAGAAAGTTTTTCTGTTTAAAAATCTCTCAAGGCATCAAAAACAGTCACCTCTGGAGTGATGTGGATGCAATTAAATCCCATTTTTTTAGCCGTTTCTAAATGCTGAGGACTGTCATCTAAAAAAATAGTTTCAATTGGAAGAATACCAGTTTTTTCAATCATTATATCAAAAGCTTTTTGCTCAGGTTTACGAGAACCAATTAAGTGAGAGTAAAAAGTATCATGGAACAAAGCATTCAAATCAACACCGGGGTGATTTAAATTCATGTAGTTCATGATTTCTGCATAGTGAAGAGCATTGTTGTTTGAAAGCAAGAAAGTGTTGTGCTTTTTCTTCATTTTTTCTAGTAGGGTGATTCGTTCTACTGGTATTCCAATCAAAAGATTGTTCCAAGCTTTGGCCACTTCTACTGCATCTAAAGGTTTAGTTGCAAATGATTTAATAAAATCAATAAACTGGTGTGAGCTGCATTCTCCACGATCAAATTGATCAAAAATTGGATTTTGATTCATTTTTCCATAGATGTTTTGGGGATTAGGAATCCCAATTTGTTCGAATGAATTCAGGGCTCGATTAAAATCGATGTCGTAAATAACAGCTCCCAAATCGAACAGAATATTTTTGATTTTTGACATGCTTCAAAAGTATAACGAATGTTTAAAAGATGGAAGATTAAGAAAAAATAAAACAAAGTGTAATTAACCCTTCAGTTTATTGAAAGAAATTGTAGTTTTGCACCCACTTTTAGGGCCCATAGCTCAGCTGGTTAGAGTAGTTGACTCATAATCAATTGGTCGCTGGTTCGAGCCCAGCTGGGCCCACAAGTAGAACCCATTTGCAGTAGCAGATGGGTTTTTTTGTGCCTAATAATTTGAATTTGAGCAGGATACAAAGCTGGGCGAGAAGCGAACCAAATAGAGTGGAAACGAAATTTGGTGAAGTCCCGCTATCGAAGCGCAGCGGAGATCATCGGGAAGCCCAGCTGGGCCCACAGGTAGAACCCATTTGCAGTAGCAGATGGGTTTTTTTATGGCTAATTATTTGAATTTGAGCAGGAAACAAAGCTGGGCGAGAACCAGTTAAACCGGAGTACAGCGAAGGTTTTCGAGCAGGGGTTTTTTATGTTTCAAATTAGCACATAGCCAAAAAGTTACCAAAGTAGTCAGAAGTACTGCTAATAAAGCAAAAATCCTCCAACCTGTTTAAAGGAAAGAGGGTTTAAACAACATTAAATAATGTGTACTAGTTTTCAATAACCTTAACTATATACATGCCTGTGTTTAGTTCAGAGACATCTTCATTAACAAATGAAGTAGTAGAGTTTAATTCAATTTGTTTTACAACTTGTCCGTTTAAGTTTGAAATTTCAACCAATCCATCAAATGCTTTTCCAAAATCAATTAAAAGTTTATTGTTTATTGGATTTACAATTTTTATTTCTTGAGAATTAATAATATTTATACCTGTTGCTTTAGATACAAAAATTACTACTTGTGCTTTTTATGAAGGATTATCTTGTACATCATCTACTGTATAGTTGAAATTATCTTGACCTTCAAAATCAGGAACTGAGGTGTATGTTAATTTTCCATCACCATTGTTATTCAAAACCCCAAGATTCCCAATGTGGTTTGCAGTAGTAGAAATTCTTGGAGCTTATATTGGAATGTCATGGATTGGCGGAAAAACAGGAACTAGAATTGCTTAATTTATATTTAGCTCGTTCTCGTTTCCACAATTTGAACAATAATTGTCTCCTGCATGTATTGAACTATTACAGGTAGTGCAAGAAACCTCTTCTTTGTTGCTTTTCATCATTTCGGCAGTTACAACACCAGTTGGTACCGCAATAACGCTATAGCCCATAATCATCATTATAGAAGCCAGAATTTTCCCTGCAATTGTTAAAGGGATAACATCTCCATACCCAACAGTTGTTATAGTTACAATGGCCCAATAAATACTTTGAGGGATGCTAGAAAAACCATTTTCTTCTCCTTCTATCATATACATTAAAGTTCCGGTAATTAAAACCATTGCTAACACAGCACCAAAGAAAATTGTGATTTTATGAAGACTTTGTTTTAAGGCATTTCGAAGTTGATTTGCTTCAAATAAATAACGTGTTAGTTTGAAAATTCTAAAGACTCTTAACAATCTAACTACTCGAATAATCATTAAAAAGTGTCCGCCAGCAACGAATAAGGCCAAATAAGTAGGCAAAACCGCAAGTAAATCAATAATCCCAAAAAAACTGAATATGTAATTTCTAGGCTTCGGATGACAATAGATTCTGGTGATATATTCTAAAGAGAAAAAAATGGTGAACACCCATTCTAATATAAAAAGTTGGTAAGTGTATTGCTCCTGGAAGCCTCTAACACTTTCCATTATTACTAAGGCAACACTAACGATTATTACCCAAAGAAGAATTACGTCAAATCGCTTCCCTGCCTTAGTTTCGGTACCAAATATAGTAGTGAACACCCATTCCCTCATGTTTAAATTTCTTTTCTTAGTCTAGCAACAGGAATGTCTAATTGTTCTCGGTATTTAGCAACTGTTCTTCTTGCGATGTTATACCCTTTTTCTTTCATAATAGCTGCTAATCGGCCGTCAGCAAGAGGTTTAACCTTGTCTTCTGCGGCAATAACATCCGCAAGCACTCTTTTAACTTCTTTATTTGAAACTTCTTCACCGTCTTCTTTTTGAACCCCTTCACTAAAGAATGATTTCAATAAAAAAATTCCGAAATCGGTTTGAACATATTTACTGTTTGCCACACGAGAAACAGTTGAAATATCCATGTGAATTTTGTCTGCAACATCCTTAAGAATCATTGGATGTAACTTTGTTTCATCCCCATCTAAAAAATAGTCATACTGCAAATGCATTATGGCATTCATAGTATTCATTAAAGTTTGTTGCCTCTGGCGAATAGCATCAATAAACCATTTGGCCGCATCTAACTTTTGTTTTACAAACTGAACCGTTTCTTTCATTCGCTTATCCGGCTTTACAGCAGCATCATAAGCTTGAAACATTTCTTTGTATTGCTTACTTACTCGAAGTTCGGGAGCGTTTTTACTATTTAAACCTAAGCGTAATTCACCATCGTTATTGGTCATTATAAAATCGGGAATGACTTGATGATGCTTAATACTTCCACCACCTGCACCTACATTGTTTCCAACTATATTTCCAGGTCTTGGATTTAATCGAGTAATTTCTTCAATGGCAAGTTTTAACTCGTCGTTAGTTATTTTTAACGTTTTTTCTAGCGACTTGTAGTGCTTTTTGGTAAAGCTGTCCATGTAGTCGGATACAATTCTTCTTGCCAAGGCTATCTTAGGATCTACTGGACCTTTTCGCTCAAGTTGCTTTAACAAACACTCTTGTAAATTTCGAGAGGCAACCCCTGGAGGATCAAATTTCTGTACTGCCTTTAAAACATGATCAACTTCGCCAGGATTGGCTACAAAACTTTGTGTAAAAGCTAAATCATCTTCAATGTCTTCCACTTCACGTCTTAAATAACCGCTATCGTCAACACTCCCAATTATTTGAATTGCAATTAGAACTTCACGTTCATTAAACTCTTGCAAACCAACTTGCATTTCAAGTAGTTCATGTAAACTTTGATCTACTTGAATGGGTATAAACCCACCTTCATCATCGTCAGGAGAAGCTCCACCATATTTATTGTACATGGAGATGTCATCATCTTGCATGTAAACATCTAAGTTTACTTCATCACTGCTTGTTGACTCTTCCTTACTATCGCTTGAATCGTCATCATTTCTTTCAACTTCTTTATCCGTAGAAAAATTACCGTCTTCAAGTGCAGGGTTTTCCTCAAGCTCTTGTTTGATGCGAGATTCTAACATATCAGTAGGAACTTGCAAAAGCTTTATAAACTGAATCTGCTGAGGAGATAGCTTTTGTAAAAGTCTTTGTTGAAGTTTCTGACTAAGCATAGGTTACGTGATAATGGCTATTTGGATATTTTTGTGGGCCAAAAATTATATTTATGCATAACTTTGCGATTAATATCGCGTCTAAAACACACTGAATTTATCTTTCAGGTTCAAAGTAACAAAAAATTGGTTTAAATGAGTATTAAAGCACTAGCAAAAATAGAAGGAAAATCTACCACACTTAAAGGTTGGGTTAGCAATAAACGAACTGGGAAAGGGTTGGTGTTTATTATCCTTCGAGATGGAACAGGAACGTGTCAATGTGTTTTAAACGAAGACAGTGTTGATGCAGAATTATTTGAACAGGCCAAAAGACTAAGTTTAGAGAGCGCTGTTTCGCTTACCGGAATGGTGGTAAAAGATGAGAAACAAATTGGTGGTTACGAGTTACAGGTAACCAATTTTGAAATTATTTCTATCGCTGAAGAATACCCCATTTCAAATAAAGAACATGGTGTCGATTTTTTAATGGACAATAGACATTTATGGCTTCGTTCAAAAAGACAATGGGCAATTATGAAAGTGAGAAATCAAGTGATAGCCTCAATACACAATTTCTTTCAAGAACGTGATTTTGTTCAAATGGATGCACCAATTTTTACAGGGAATGCATGTGAAGGAACATCAAACTTGTTTGAAACTGAATACTTTGATGATACAGCTTATTTAAGTCAGAGTGGGCAGCTTTACGGTGAGGCTATGGCCATGGCAATGGGTAAAATTTACTCCTTTGGGCCTACATTTAGAGCAGAAAAAAGCAAAACAAGACGTCACCTTACTGAATTTTGGATGATTGAACCAGAAGTTGCTTTTAATACAAACGAAGACAACATGGATTTAATTGAGGAATTTCTAAAATCAGTTGTTACCAAGGTCTTAGAAAAATGCCCAGAAGAGTTAGAGATTTTAGAAAGAGACACTACAATTCTAAAAAATATAACCAAGCCAATTCCTAGAATAACGTATACCGAAGCAGTAGAAATCCTGAAAGGAAGAAAAGAAGTAAATGGAAGAACTACCGTTGCAACTTTGGAAGAGGATCTTGTAAATGCAAATAATCGCATTGAAGAAATTAAGAAGGAAATTGAGGAACGAACATTAACTGCTGCTGATTCAAACATTAAAAAAGGCATTCGTGCTTTTAACCAAAACAAGATAGATCAACTTAAAAACGAGTTGAATGTTTTTGAGGAAAATGCCAAAAACATTCCAATGTGGCTTAAAAGCGCAGTAGATTTTGAATTTGGAAACGATTTTGGTGGTTCAGATGAAACTGTACTAACCCGTTTATTCGATACTCCAATAATGGTTTACAATTGGCCTCATGAAGTAAAAGCCTTTTATATGAAGCGTGACGAACACTCTCCAGAAATGGCAAAAGGAGTTGATGTTTTAGCACCGGAAGGTTATGGTGAGATTATTGGTGGCGGAGAGCGTGAAACCGATAAGGATACACTTATTGCAAAAATTAAAGAACATGAATTACCACTCGCTGAATTTGAATGGTATTTAGATTTAAGAAGATATGGGTCAGTTCCTCATTCAGGATTTGGCTTAGGGTTAGAGCGTTTGGTTGCTTGGATTTGCAAGTTAAACCATGTTCGAGAAACTATTCCGTTTCCTAGAATGTATGGAAGATTATTACCTTAATTAGAAGTTAAAACCAAAATAAATGTAAAAATCAGATGAAAAGTCTACCAATACTAATTCTATCAATACTTATAAGCACAACAGCTTATAGTCAGGACAGTATTAAGTTATGGAAAGTGGAAGAAATTTCTTCTTTGGTTTTTAACCAAAGTTCTTTTTTAAATTGGGCTGCTGGTGGTGAAAATGCATTAAGCTTTGCAGCGCTAATAGATTTTTCGGCAATAAGAGAAACAAAGAAAAGTAAGTGGAATAACACCGTTAATTTAGCTTATGGAGTTCAACGTTCAGAACAAGAATTTTTTCCAACAAGAAAAAATCAAGATAGAATTGAATTAAACTCTGCCTATGGGTTTAAAACAAACAATAAAAATACGACTATTGAAGCTCTTGGAAATTTTAAAAGTCAATTTATTGATGGATATAAGTTTACAGACACTTCGAGAGTTAGTGTGTCAAACTTTTTAGCGCCAGGATATGTGTTACTTTCAGTTGGTGTAGGACAAATTATTACCGAAGGAGTGCACGCTTACTTGTCTCCAGCAACAGGCAAAATTACCATTGTGAAGGATCAATTTTTAGCAGATAAAGGAGCATATGGAGTTGATACTGGAGCAAACATTCGATATGAACTTGGTGCTTACTTTACTCTAAACATTAAAAGAAACATTCTGGAAAATGTTGCCTTTAGCTCTAGATTAGACCTTTTTGCCAGTTATCAAAATTTTAATGGCATTGATGCTAATTGGGAAGCAGGTCTAAACTTCCAAGTTAATAAACTATTAAGCGCTACTGTTGCAACGACATTAATTTATGATGAAGATATAATTATAACAGACAAAGATGGTTTAAACCCGGCTCCAAGGGTTCAGTTTAGAGAAATTTTTGGTTTAAGCTTAACGTATAAGTTGTCTAACTAATTAACTCCGCTTCCTCCAAAAATTACACCTGGATTGCTTGAATTTGTTGTTAATAGACTAACTAAATGATCCACTTTGGCTACTATTTCAGTATCAGTATTGTTATTTATTGCACCATTATTATCTAACCAACGATGAGTTATTAAGATAAATTTATCCCATAAAGTATCTTTATATTTCACTAGTAAATTTCGTTCACATCCTACTTCACTATCGTCTATGGCTTCGCCAATAATTACTCCACACATTATAGTAAATTCATTTTTAATGTAATCCATAAATTTGTCAGCTTTATCTTCATTTTTTTCAGCTAAGGTTTTAACAAAGAAACTGTAGTTAGATAAATTATTGACCCAGTTGTAAAAAATTGAAAGTAATTTTTCTTTTAGCTGATAATCTTCAGAAAGTTCAGAACTAGCTAAATCATAAACTGTTTTCTTAAATAGATCACTAAAGATTTCTTTTTCAATATCATCTGTAGTGCTAAAATGTTTTAATAAAACTTGATGGTTAATGTGAAAATAGTTTCCAAGTTGTTTTAAAGAGGCTGGGCGCTCTTTAAATACAGATACATAATCTATGTACCTGTCCTTAATTAATTGCTTGTCTTCAATTATTTGAGTGTGCATGAGTTTGTTTTAGAATAGTAAAGTATATACAAAGTACAATCCAAGCTATTGTAAATCATCATGATTTTCAATAGCTTGACAGTTCAATGACTCTTTAACTAGATTAAGGCATAACTCATACAATGAAAGTGTATTTAGACTGATTCTAAATTTTATAATATGATTACTTTTTGAAACCTATATGTATAATAGTTGTTATAAGCTGATAAATCATGAAGTCCCACAAACATTACTACATAAAAGACGTTGTTGCACTAACAGGAATCAAGTCGCATACCTTAAGAGTGTGGGAACAGCGTTATGATTTTATTCAGCCTAGAAGAACCGATACTAATATTCGCTACTACTGTGAGGAAGACTTAAGAAAACTTTTAAACATTACTCTACTTTACAAACAAGGAACAAAGCTTAATCAGTTAGCAAAGATGACTGAAAATGAAATTTGCCAATGTGTAAAAAAGCTTTGTGCAGATTGTACCCAAAATGATGGACAGCTTCAAGAACTTTATATGGGTATGCTTCAGTTTAATGAGGCAATAATAAAAAACATTCTAAATAGCAGTTTTGCTAACCATGGTGTAACCCACACTATGTTGCACTTGGCTTACCCATTATTAAATAAAATCGGGTTAATGTGGCAGGCTGGTTGTATTAACTCTGCACACGAACATTTTGTTAGCAACATAATAGTTCAAAAACTAATTTCAATTACCGATCAACAAGCAATTGCTCCAAAAAGTGACGCAATTCGTTTTATTTTATTTCTTCCGGAAGGAGAAAAGCATGATATAAGTATCCATTTTGCCAATCATTTATTGCAAACAAGAGGCTATAAAGTGTTGTTTTTGGGTGGAAATCAACCAATACTTGAACTAGACCAGGTGATAGACACTTTTGATCCTGAATTTGTTTTTACCAGTATAACTACCGCAATTAGTGGTCAAAATCTAGGAGATTTAAACATATTAAGTAACGGTCATAAATCAGTTAAGTTCCTGTTAACCGGTTCATTAATGATAGAGAACGGCTTCAATCTTCCAAACAATTGTAAGATACTTAAAAACCCTCTCGAATTCCAAAATTTGATAGACCATAAGCTGAAAAAACAGAACATTGTCGAAAAATTAGCAGTATAATTATATCTAGTTGCTTAAAAGCATTGTAAAAGAGATAAATTTTCGATATTTGTAAGGTCTTACAACAATTTTTTATTTTTAATATCTAAACAGATCAGAACCATAGATGGACGATCAGTTATCCTATCTGAGCAATGCTCATTCTACTTACATTGATAACTTATATCAATCGTATTTAAAAGACCCTAATTCCGTTGAATACGGATGGCAAAAATTTTTTGAGGGATATACCTTTTCAAAAGATACAGGGTTTGAAGCCTTCTTAAACGTTTCGAAAGACAACTTTGAAAAAGAGGTGAAGGTCATTAATATGATTAATGGCTACAGAAGCCGTGGTCACTTATTTACAAAAACAAATCCTGTACGAGAAAGAAGAAAGTATTTTCCTGGGAAAGAGCTAGAAACTTTTGGCTTAAGTGAAGATGATTTAGATACCGTATTTCAGGCAGGGATTGAAATTGGCGAAGGCCCTGCAACCTTACGTCAAATTAAAGAACATTTAGAGCAAACTTATTGTCAAAGTATTGGGTCTGAATTTATGTATATCAGAAACCCTGTTAAAATAAAGTGGTTCTTAGACAAGTTTAGAGAAAATAGAAATACACCAAGCTTCACTCTTAAGGAGAAAAAGCAAATATTACGAAAGCTTAATCAAGCAGTAACTTTTGAGAACTTTTTGCATACAAAGTACATTGGTCAAAAACGTTTTTCATTGGAAGGTGCTGAAGGAATAATTCCAGCTTTGGATGCAGTTATTGAAATTGGTGCAGAATTAGGCATTGATGAATTTACAATTGGAATGGCTCATCGTGGTCGTTTAAATGTTCTTGCAAACATTCTGAATAAAACCTACAAAGAAATTTTCACAGAGTTTGAAGGGAAATTATTTGCTGATTATGACATCCAATTTGGTGGTGATGTTAAGTATCATTTAGGCTATTCAAGTGATGTACGAACCTATAACGATAAAAAAATTCACTTAAGTCTAAGTCCAAATCCTTCACATTTAGAGGCCGTTGCGCCGGTAGTGGAAGGGCTAACAAGAGCTAAAATAGTTCATAAATATGGTGGAGATGATAAAAAGATTGCACCAATTGTGATTCATGGAGATGCCTCAATAGCAGGTCAAGGTTTGGTTTATGAAATTGCTCAAATGAGTAAGCTAAATGGCTATAAAACAGGTGGTACTATTCATTTGGTAATTAACAATCAAGTTGGATTTACGACAAATTACTTAGATGGAAGATCAAGTACTTATTGTACCGATGTTGCAAAAACAACCTTGTCACCAGTTTTCCATGTAAATGGAGACGATGCAGAGGCAATTGTACATGCTATTAAGTTAGCAATGGAATACCGTCAAGAGTTCCAATCAGATGTTTACATTGATGTATTGTGCTATAGAAAATATGG
The DNA here is from genome assembly GCA_047632595.1 of Sphingobacteriales bacterium. Classification (GTDB taxonomy): domain Bacteria; phylum Bacteroidota; class Bacteroidia; order Sphingobacteriales; family Sphingobacteriaceae; genus JBLIDK01. The sequence goes on along the minus strand of JBLIDK010000016.1, from coordinate 20,317 downwards.
TCACAATGAAGGGGATGAGCCAAGATTTACTCAACCTATTCTTTATAAAACCATTCAATCACATCCTAATCCTCGTGAAATATACATGAAGAAATTGATTGAGGAAGGCAGCATTGACGAAGCAACTGCTAAAGAGATGCAAAAGGAGTACAAGGATATGCTATCAAAAACCTTGGAAGAAGCACGAAAAGATGAGGCGCCAGAAAGCACTCAAAAAAGCTTTAGAGGAACTTGGAAAAATTATCGCTTAGCTAATGAAAAGGATTTTCTAAAGTCGCCTGACACTTCTATACCATTAAAAAAATTAAATGAGTTAGGAGATAAAATAACAAGCCTTCCTAATAAGAAGAATATTTTTAAAAAGATTCAGAAAATTACTGATGACCGAATTCAAATGCTTAAGAAAGACAAGAGTTTGGATTGGGCCATGGCAGAATTGTTAGCATACGCATCAATTTTAGATGAAGGACATTCTGTTCGTTTAAGTGGACAGGATAGCGAGCGTGGGACATTTTCTCACCGACATTCAGTAATTAAGTTTGAAGATTCAGAAGAAGAATACATACCACTTCAACACATAGGTAAAAATCAAGGGCAGTTCAATGTTTACAACTCACTGCTTTCAGAATATGCAGTTTTAGGTTTTGAATATGGATACTCATTCCACACGCCAGATCACCTTACTATTTGGGAAGCACAATTTGGAGATTTTGTAAATGGTGCTCAAATAATCATTGACCAATTTATTACCGCAGCTGAAACTAAATGGCATAAGTCAAATGGCTTGGTTATGTTATTGCCTCATGGATATGAAGGTCAAGGACCAGAGCATAGTTCGGGCAGAATGGAACGTTTTTTAGAGGCTAGTGCTAATAATAACATTCAAGTTTTAAACTGTACTACTCCAGCAAACTTTTTCCATGCTTTAAGACGTCAAGTTTCCCGTGAGTTTAGAACACCAATGATTGTATTTACACCAAAATCTTTACTTAGACATCCAGGTTGTAAGAGTGACTTAAGTGATTTCACAAAAGGTGGATTTAAAGAAGTAATTGATGATCCAGATGTGAGTAAAGCAGAGAAGACGAAACGTGTTATTTTCTGTCAGGGAAAAATCTACTATGATTTAAAGAAAAAACAACAGGATGATAAAATTGATTTGAACGAAGTTGCAATTGTAAGATTAGACCAAATTTATCCATTACCTTTAAATCAAATTGATTCAATAATTAAAAAGTATAAAAATGCCAAAGAACTATTTTGGGTTCAAGAAGAACCTCAAAACATGGGTGCTTGGCCATTTATTCTTCGAAAAACGCATTTAGACTACCGTTTTAACTTAATTAGTAGAAAAGAAAGTGCTAGTCCAGCAACGGGTCATTTAAAACAGCATTTAAGTCAGCATGACTATATTATGTCATCTGCATTTAGTTTTGATTTAAAAGGAGCAACAGAGGCAAGCCAAAACGGTGCAGCAATAAAATATTAAGAAGTAACTAAAAGTAAAATAATGGCTTTAGAAATTAAAGTACCTTCAGTAGGAGAATCTATAACAGAAGTAACAATTGATACCTGGCTAAAAGGTGATGGAGAATATGTAGAACTAGATGAAGCAATTTGTGAAGTTGAGTCAGACAAGGCAACTTTTGAAATTATGGCTGAAGCTTCTGGTACATTAAAGCATATGGTAGCTGCAGGTGACACCGTTAATATTGGTGACGTTGTTTGTTCTATCGACGAGAGTGGTTCAAAAAGTAGCGCTCCAAAAAAAGAAACTACAACAGAAGCACCTAAAGAAGTAAAAGTTGAAGAAAAGGCAAATGCACCAATAGCTGATTCTTCAAAACACACAAGTCCAGTTGCGGCTAAAATATTAAATGAACACAACATAAGCCCTGAAAAGGTAAGTGGTTCTGGTCAAGGTGGACGAGTTACTAAAGAAGATGCACTTAAAGCTGTAGAGGCAATGAGTTCAAATAGAAGCAGCGAATTAAAACCTGCTGCAGCTGACCCAGCACCTGCGCCAAGAGTTGCAGGAGAACGCGGAACACGAAGAGAAAAAATGAGTAATCTTCGTAAAACTTTAGCGAAAAGACTTGTAGCAGTTAAAAATGAAACCGCAATGTTAACTACGTTTAACGAAGTTAACATGAAGCCAATAATGGACCTTCGAAAGCAATATAAAGATGCTTTTAAGGAAAAACATGAGGTTGGTTTAGGATTCATGAGTTTCTTTGTGAAGGCGGTTTCTATGGCTTTAACTGAAGTGCCAGGAGTAAACGCTCAATTAGATGGTAATGAAATAATTTTCCATGACTATTGTGATGTTTCGATTGCCGTTTCAACACCAAAAGGCTTAGTTGTTCCAGTTATTAGAAATACTGAGAATTTAGACTTTGCAGGAATTGAAAAAGAAGTAGTTCGCTTAGCGGTTAAAGGCAGAGACGGGAAGTTATCAATTGAGGAAATGACTGGTGGAACCTTCACAATTACCAACGGTGGTATTTTCGGTTCAATGCTATCAACGCCAATAATAAACCCTCCACAATCTGCTATATTAGGCATGCACAACATTGTGGAAAGACCAGTTGCTGAAAACGGACAAGTAGTAATACGCCCGATTATGTACTTAGCTTTATCCTATGATCACCGAATTGTAGATGGTAAAGAATCAGTAACTTTCTTAAAGCGAGTTAAAGAATACTTAGAAGATCCACAAAGATTGTTGTTAGGAGTATAACAATAGCATTTTGGAAATTTTAAAGAACTTTTCCCTCAAACATCTTAACACTTTTGGTATTGATGCCAAAGCAGCGGAGTTTTGTGTTGTTACTAGTCTCTCGGACTTAAATACACTTTGGGAAAATAAGTATTTCGAAAAAAATCATTTGATTTTAGGAGGCGGAAGTAACGTCTTGTTAAAAAATGATTTTGATGGACTTGTAGTTCATATTGACTTTCCTGGTTTAGAAACATCAACCCAAAGTTCAGAAACATTTATTACAGCTGGAGCTGGAATTTTTTGGAACGATTTGGTTTTACATGCTGTTGAACAAAATCTTGGGGGTGTTGAAAATCTAAGATTAATTCCTGGCAAAGTAGGTGCTGCACCAATTCAAAATATTGGTGCTTATGGCGTAGAATTGAAAGATATTTTCCACTCATTAAAGGCATACAATTTAACGAATGGTCAAGAAGAGCAATTTGACGTAGATAAATGTCAATTTGGCTATCGTGAAAGTGTTTTTAAAGGAAAATCCAAAGGGAAGTATGTGATTACAGAAGTGGTTCTGAAATTAATGACCAACCCAACTCTTAATACCTCTTACGGAGCGATTGAAAACGAATTAGAAAAACGTAAAATTAACAACCCAACTATAAAAGACATAAGCGATGTAGTGGCGGATATCAGAGTGTCGAAACTACCAGACCCGATAACAATTGGAAATGGTGGGTCCTTTTTCAAAAATCCAATTGTCACAAAAAGTGAACGCGATAGGGTAATTGCCAAGTTTCCTGATTTAGTTTCTTACGAAGTAAAAGGAGAGTATAAGCTTGCAGCAGGATGGCTTATCGAACAATGTGGCTGGAAAGGTAAGCATGTGGGTAATACAGGAACTTGGAAAAATCAAGCATTGGTGTTGGTTAATCATGGTGGTGCCACAGGGAGCGAAATTTTTAATTTTAGCTCAGATATAATTGCTTCGGTTGAATCTAAATTCGGTGTTCAATTAGAACGAGAAATTAATGTTATAGGCTAATTACTTCTGCCCTTAATGATTTAGAGAATTAGATGTATCAGGCCTTTCTAAGGGTTTGTATATTTTACATATTGAGGGTTTTTTACCAAAGCAAATTATTTTAGAATAGAGCCCAGCCCAAAAGTTTATTTTTCACAGTCGTGGAGGGATATTAGTTCGAAAAATTGTAAATTATTGTAGTTTAGTTTGGCGACTTAACTAATTTAACATTTTAATATGTTGAAAACACTTGTGAAGCCGTAATGTAAGTGGGCCTGCTAGGAGTTGTGTAGTGTCACAATTTTGTTAAATTTGTTCTACCTACATTACAATTATGAGAAGATTTATCCTAATTTTTCTCCTCCTTGCAACTACTAATTTTGCTTTTTCACAAGCATTAAATGGCACCTATGCAATTGGTACAGGAGGAAATTATCCTACAATTAATCAAGCGGTATTAGCTCTTGTTACAAGTGGTGTTTCAGGTCCTGTAGTTTTTGAAATTGAAACTTCATTACAACCTTATAACGAAAGGGTTTCTATCCCTGAAATCACCGGAGCGTCAGAATTAAATACCATAACTTTTACGAGTAAAAGCGGTATTGCTGATGATGTAGTTGTTGTTGGAACTACAGCGGCTCCAGATGACCATCATATTTGGCAACTAAATGGTGCCGATTTTATTATCTTAGATAAGATAACCATTCAAAACTTAACCAAAACCTTTGGCACAGTGGTTCATTTAATCAATGCTGCAGATAACAACATTATTCGTAATTGTATTATTAGAAGTGACTCCACTTCAGAAACAGCTGCCAATTTTGATTTGACAACAGGTGGCGATGAAGTAAATACATTTATTGGTGGAGTTATTGCAACGGGACCAGTTTCTGCATTAGATTATGTGATGTATAAACAAGGAAATAACTGTAATAACTTGTTAGCAGAAAATAACACAATTATTGGCGGCACAATGGGGATTATGCTTTGGGGGTATGGACCAAAGATTAAGAACAATACAGTATTAAATAATAACATTATTGCTACAACACGACATGGGATGTGGTTTGATTCAAATGATAGCTTGACGATTTCGGGTAATACGGTAAGTATGCATCGAATTGGTCATCCATTAAGTAGGAGTGTTAGTATAGCTCAAGTTAATGATTTAACGTTCTCTTCAAATCGCATATCAAACATAGTTTATATGGGTGTATTTGTTGAATACTCCACTGGAATTCTATTTAACAATATGATTCATTCTTCACTAACTAGAAACTTTACAGATGAGGCCTCTAGCCACGTTGATCTGCATGGTATGTATTTAAAAAACGGTGGTTTAAAAGTTTATCACAACACGGTTGATATTCAAGATTTAACAGGAGTACAAACAATTGATAACGATGCTATTTACAGCGAGAATAGTTCAGGATTTCACGATATAAGGAATAATATTTTTGTAAATAAACATGAAGGATTTGCTATAATTACCGATAATAAAAACATTGAAGGAAAGGGGCAAGTGACACTTAATCACAATGTTTACTATTCTAATGGGACCTATATTGGTAACTATGGAGGTAGCAACGCGGCTAACTTAGGTGACTGGAAAGTTGAAACTGGAATGGATGACAACAGTTTAGAGGTGAATGTAATGTTCACTTCAGAATTTGATCAACATACAGTAGACCCCTTAATTGATTTTAGCGGTGAGTTTATCGCTGAAATTCCTTACGATATTGATGGTGAAATTCGCAACAAAAAGAATCCAGATGCAGGCGCGGATGAATTTATACTACATCCAATAGATTTAGGCCTTGAATTTTTGTTACCACCTTTTGGCATATTAGGAGAAGAATTTACTCCCATTATTGGCTTGGCAAATCATGGAATTGCAGATTTGAGTGGCTCAACAGCCAAAATAAGACTTTCATTAGATGGTGGGCTTTCTTATCCATTTGTAGACTCATTATCTTTAAACCAACTGGTAGCCACAAGCGATACACAATCATTTTTCTACGGTCTAGCAACTCATATTGCTAATGAACAAGGAGTAAATTGGGTTTCAGCGTTTGTAGAATCTGCCATTAGTGGAGATGACAATCCGGTAAATGATACTATTGTTGCTTCGTATTGTATAGCACTTGGCGAAAAAACCTATTCAATTGGTGCAAGCTCTGACTTTAGTTCAATAGGTGAGGCGGTTAATTTTTTAAATAATAGTTGTGCTATAGCCGGGAATATAGTATTTGAAATTGACCCAGGTGTTTACTCTGATTTGTTAAATTTTGAACAATATTACTTTAGTGGAGATGATTTTAAAGTAACATTTAGAGGTAAAACTGAAGATTTTAAAGATGTTGTTGTCAATACAAGCGGAAAAGGGAAGCATTATTCAGTTAATCTCTTTGGATCACAAAATATAGCATTCGAAAACATCACATTTACAGCTCCATCAGGGCTCCCTAATTCATGTGGTGTCTATTTAACTAAAAATGCTGAACACATTTCTTTTCTGAATTGTTCATTTAATTCTGATGCAAAAGTTGAGGCTGAAACGACCTATGGTATTCTTAGTGCCTTTGATTATAACACTTCAATTTTTGCAGTAAATAGTTCGGGAAATATTGACATTACTTCTTGCAATTTTAGTGACTTGACCAACGGAATTAGGTTTAACGGCGATAGCAAATTATCATCTTCAAGCATTTATATATCCAAAAATAACTTCAAAACAATAACAGATTTTGGTATTAGAATCAAATTAGCAAATGTCAATGAGATAAGCCAGAATGTGTTTAACAATATGGATGCTGAAGCAATTTCTATTGATCTTGAATCTATAGTGTCAGACTTTAACGTTTCAAGAAACCATATCAATTCAGGATTAATAGGAATTAATTTTGAGAGCTGCACAGGTATTTCAGGCGCAACATTTTCTAATAATATGATAGGCAACTTATCTCAACAAGATGGTATTGGGATTAATGGGGCAAACAGCGATAGAATCAACATATTTAATAATACGCTGCATGTAAGTGAAGAGGCTTATGCCGCAATGCAACTTGCAGGAGTTTTCGAACTGAAAATATTAAATAACATTATGATTCATCATGGAACAAGGTTTTCAATGTATGTAAGTGGAGCAATCAACTTGCGAGGTATAGATAATAACGTTTATTATTCTAAAGGGAATGTAATGGCTTATTGGGATGAAAATATTGCTAGCTTATATTTACTTGCAGAAGCTAATGGAGGGGATAAAAATTCGATTGAATTCTTACCAATATTTGAACTAGATGAGGTTCATACTTTTGATATTGAATTAGACGGAAAAGGGCAACCAATTCCAGAAGTAATTATTGATTTTGATGGTGCTTTGCGTGACGCTTTATATCCGGATATTGGAGCGGATGAATTTACAAGCGGGATTGATATATCAATTGAAATTACATCACCTATTTCTCTTGAAGGCACTACAGATTTAAGAATTGAAGCCAACATTTATAACCTAGGAAGTGAAATTGTAGAGAGCTTTTCTATTGTAGGAAAGATCAACAATGTTGAAGTGTTTAACGAAACAGTTGCGGATGCAAATATTTCAACTTCTGGTTTTTATTCTTTCACATCATCAATGACACATCAGTTTTCAAATTCCACTAGCGATTTGTGTGTTGAAGTAATATTAATCGAAGATGTTAAGCCTGACAATAATGCCAACTGCGTGAATTATGCAGCCTCAAGTATTTCATCTAATAATGATTTTTCACCAATAGTTTACCCTAATCCCTTTAATGAACAGCTTACTATTTCAAGTGAGAGTTTGATTAAAGGAGTTAAAATTTTTGATGCGGTTGGGCGACAAGTTTATTTTGGGCAACATTTAGGATCAACACCTACAATATCAACCACAAACTTGAACTCCGGCTTTTATTTAATGCAAGTTCAACTTGAAAATCTAACTACCTATAATTTAAGAATCCTAAAATGATAAAATATTTCACTCTACTATTAGTAGTTATTCAAACCATCACAATGTATGGTAATGATGATTTATTGCGAAAACTTGCAGCAAATCAAGCTTCAGCCTTTATAGAAAATAAGGGTCAATTAAATCATCAACACGAAGATTTAGAGAATGTCTATTTTTATTTAAATGCCATGCCTTTTAGTATGTATGTTACTAATGAAGGTTTAAGCTATTACTTTCAAAAAATTGGAACAGTAAATAAAATTCCTTTAACAGCCGACAATAGCACGATAGTGAAAGAAAAACATGTCAAGTTTGAAAGAATTGATATGTTTTTAGATGGGGCTAATATTGATCCAAACAACATTTTTGCATCGCATGAAAAGCCTTATGTTAATAATTACATTATTGGTAGAGAGGTTGAAACTTACATGGGGGTAAAGCTTTTCCAAAAAATTGAAGTAAAATCAATTTATGAAGGAATTGATTGGATTATCTACATAAGCGAAGAAGATGGAAAGGCAATAATTAAGCAAGATTTTGTTGTGCATCCTTTTGCAAACCCAAGTGACATCAAGATAGTTTACAAAGGAGCCGCAAAAGCAAATTTAGTTGATGGTTCTGTTTCCGTAACATCAAGATATGGTAGCTTTTCAGAAGGTTCTGTTTATTCATATCAAGGAGCAAATGAAATTGAATCTTCCTACAAAAAAGTAAATCAAACAAGTGATGAGCTGCATTTAGGATTTGATTTAGGGGCTTATGATGCAAGTGAGAAATTGGTAATTGACCCACCTTTAACCTGGTGTACTTATTTTGGCGCAGGTGATTTAGATGGTGCAAATGCAATTGAAGTTGATAAGCAAGGAAATGTTTTTGTATCTGGTTACGGGAATTCACCCGATTTACCAACAGAGCAACCTAATGGAGCTGCTTTTTACGTGGATACCCTAGGACAAGGCATCACTATGTGGTCATTTTTATTAAAATTTAATTCGAAATCTGAATTAATCTGGGCAACTTATATAGGAGGAAATAGATACGACTACTTGCGTAACTGTGAAGTGGATGCTTTTGATAATATTTGGTTATCAGGATTTACACAAGGTGGAGGAAATTTCCCATTAGTTAACCCAGGTACGGGAGCTTATTTTAGAGAAAATGGTTCGGGTGGAGAAGGTATAGTAATGAAGTTTAATCCTAAGTCCGAATTAGAGTATTCAACTCTTTTAGGCGGAAATGGCGGAGATGATGTTAGGTGTATGGCAGGAGATGAGTTTGGTGATATATACCTTGTAACTAATGGTTCGTCAAATGATATGCCATTGCAAAATCCAGGGAACGGATGTTATTTTCAACCATCAGCAGGTGGTTCGAATGATATTCACTTAATGAGATTAAATAGAAGAGGGATTTTACTATATGCAACTTATCTAGGTGGTTCAGCAAGTGATAATGCATTGGATATTGAAATTGATAAGAACCATCATGTTTTTGTAACAGGAAACACTTCAAGTTCAGATTTCCCATCAGTAACTGGAGCTAGCGGTTATACGCAGCCAAATGCTGGAGGCGTTGGTTCAGGACCATTAGGTTTATTAGGAGGTGATGCTTTTGCGGTAAAATTTAACCATAAAGATAGCATGGAGTGGTTTAGCTATGTTGGAGGTTCAAGAGCGGATGAAGCTAGAGGAGTTGATATTGATAACGAAGGGAATTTTTACATAACAGGAGCAACCTCTTCACTTGATTTTCCAACTCAAGAACATATAGGTGATTGCGGATACTTTCAGGTTGCAAATGGAGGAGGTGATGATATGTTTATCACCAAGTTTAATTCAAAACGAGAGCTAATTTGGTCTACTTACTTAGGTGCCGATGGTAATGATAGAGGTTGGGACGTGCGTTTAGATAAATTTGATAATCTATTCATGGTTGGAGAAACAGCATCCAATGCAATGCCAACTGAAGATCCTGGTGACGGGAGTTATTACCAAGGTAGCTATGCTGAAGGATTTTTTATTAGACCCGGAGGAACAGTGGTTCCAAGTAACGACATATTTATTGCGCAGTTTAATAGTTCTGGAATAATTCGATGGGCGACTTATTATGGAACAGCAGGAAATGATTGGCCAAGATCAATGATTGACGATACTTCCGGTAGAATTTATATTACTGGTGAATTTCTTGGGGATGGGGTTGAAACAGTGGATAGAGGCAACGGCGCATACTATCAACCAAATTTTACTGCTGGAGATGACGCGTTTATTATGATGTTTGAGGTCGCAGCAATGGAAAATGTTTTTAGAGTAACTACTTCAGAGGATGCTTACATATGTTCTGGTGGAAATACAACTTTATCTGCAACAGGTGCTTTAACTTATGAATGGAGTCCTGCTACCGGTTTAGATAAAACGGATGAAGCTGTGGTGATTGCCTCTCCAACAGAAACTACTACGTATAGCGTGAAAGCAACCGATGCAAATGACTGCTTTATAATTAAAGAAATAACCGTTTTTGTTGTGAACGTTATTACACCAGTAGTTAGCGATGATCAAAGCGTTTGTGAAGGTGAAAGTGTTCAACTATCTGTGACAGGTGGAAATACTTTTACTTGGGAGCCACCAACAGGCCTTGACAATAATAAAAGTGCAAATCCAGTTGCGACACCTTCTGTAACCACAACTTATGTTGTTTACGCAGATGCTGCTGGCTGTATTGATGTAGGTAAAGATTCGGTAACCGTAGCTGTTACACCTATACCTACTGCTTCATTTACATTTGATAGAGATTCTTTTAATTGTAATTTTAATGGCCCAACTGGAGATGGAATATTTCAATGGCTATGGTATTTTGGCGATAGATCTTTATTAAGCGACCTTAAAAATCCAGTTCATCAATATGGCCAAGAAGGAACTTTTGATGTAGTTTTAAAAGTTTGGAACAAATGTGGAACCGATTCAGTTGTTTTCCCAATAGTAATTAATTCAGGTTCTGATTCCGGTCAAACCTCAATCAATTACTCTAGTCTTTCTAATTTAGAAATTTATCCAAATCCATTTAATGATTATTTAACAATTGAATTAAATAGTGAGTTAAATGAGAATGTGGTTATTGAGATATTTGATGTACTAGGTGTGAAACAACAAGCGAAAATTTCTAATGACAATGAAAACTATCAGTTAAACACAAGTTCGCTAAATTCTGGAATTTATTTTATTTCAGTAAGGAATGAGAATACACGTGTAGTAAGAAAGGTTAAGAAGAATTAAAGAATCTTTCTGATGAAATAAAAAGGGAGCTGCTTAATAAAGTGGTTCCCTTTTTTATGCGCCCTACATTTACAACTCTGCACTACTGCAATACTCTAATTAATTCATTAAAACATACTGCAATATATTAGCACCCATTTTTAACGCCTTAAGGCGCGTCTCAGGGCTGTCATCAGGATAGATGCCTACATCTTCCCAACCATTGCCTAAGTCGCTCTCGATAGTTAATAAGGCAACTAGGCGGCCTTCATGAATTAGCCCAAAAGCTTGAGGTCTTTCTCCATCATGCTCATGAACTTTTGGCAATCCTTTGTTGAAGTCAAATTTTTGGTGAAATATTGGATGATCGAATGGCAATTCTACAAATTCATGTTCTGGGAACACTTTTTTCATTTGTGGACGGATAAATTTCTCGAGTCCGTAGTTGTCATCAATCAATAAAAACCCTCCAGCAGCTAAGTAGTTTCTTAGATTTCTCGCTTCTTGGTCTGAAAAAATAACATTTCCGTGCCCAGTCATGTAAACAAATGGGTAGGCAAACAAGGTTGGATTCCCAACCTCTACAATGTCTTCTTCAAGAACAAAGGTTGTTCCTAAGTTTTCATTGCAAAATTTAACAAAATTAGGGAGGGCAGTTCTATTTGCATACCAATCTCCACCACCACCATATTTTAACTTCGCAATTTTAAGTGTTTTGTCGGTAGTGAACCCCGAAAGGATAATTAGTGAAATAAGTAAATAGCCTATTTTTTTCATTGTTGATTAATAAGTTGAACTGCTGCTACCGAAAAAATAGCGGCAGTTTCAGTTCTTAAACGTGCTTTGCCTAAAGTTATTGGTTTTGCTTTATGTTTTAGTGCTAAATCAACTTCTTCTTTGGTGAAATCACCCTCTGGGCCAATTAAAATGCAAACATCTTCATTTATGTTAATGGCAGATTTAAGTGATAACTTTTCGCCGGCATTACAATGTGCAATGAATAAATTTTTGCTTTCAGATTGTTCTAAAAAGTCAGTAAAAGTAACCGTCTTTTGAATAATGGGCTTATGATACTTTTTACTTTGTTTCATTGCTGAAATTGCAATCCGCTCTAAACGGTCCATTTTTATACCAGAACGTTCAGAATTTTCTGTACTTAAAAAGTGAATGCAATCAATTCCTAATTCTACAGCTTTTTCAACAAAGTATTCCATTCTGCTGGGATTCTTAGTTGGAGCGATAGCAATCTCTAATTTAAACCCCCACTCTTTAGCAATTTCTTGATGTTTAGTAATTTCTAACTTACATCGTTTTGGATGGGCATCAATAAGTTGCGCTTCGTACTTACCACCCATTCCGTTAAGCATTTCTACGAAATCACCATTGGTCATGCGTAAAACCTTCACTAAGTGTTTGCTTTCCTCTTCAGAGAGCTCACAAATTGGGCTATTTATATTTTCTTGATAGAATGAACGCATAAATATTTTTTAGTTACGTGCAACCATTTTACACTTTTATTATCTAAGTACATGAATAACCTATAATTATAATCATGGAAAGTTTAGCTGTGCCTTTTGTATTGTTCTATTTTATTGCTTTGGTTATCTGGTATTTAAGCCCTTATATTTTTAAGGTTACTGATTCAGATAAAGATTAACTCATTAGCACACTATTTCCAAATATTCGGCCGACTCTCCCCATACAGTCGGCCGTTTTTTTAAATCATTTTTTCAGGAACAACCCACTCATCAAATTGCTCTTCTGTCAATAGCTTAAGCTCTAATGCCGCTTGCTTTAACGTCAATCCTTCCTTATGTGCTTTTTTAGCGATTTTTGCTGCTTTTTCGTAGCCAATATGCGGATTAAGAGCTGTAACTAGCATTAGCGAGTTATTTAGGTTAGCGGTGATGCTTTCGTGATTTGGCTCAATTCCAAGACAACAGTTGTCAGTGAAACTAACACACGCATCGCCAATTAATCTTGAAGAGCTTAGTAATGAACTTGCCATTACCGGTTTGAACACATTTAACTCAAAATGACCATTCATACCACCAATATTTATTGTTGTGTCATTGCCAAAAACTTGAGCACATACCATTGTCATAGCCTCACATTGTGTTGGATTAACTTTTCCAGGCATAATTGAAGACCCCGGCTCATTTTCTGGAATTAATATTTCACCAATGCCACATCTTGGACCACTTGCTAATAAACGCACATCATTGGCAATTTTCATTAAGGAAGCTGCAACTGTTTTTAATGCACCACTCATTTCAACAATTGCATCATGTCCTGCTAAGGCTTCAAACTTATTTTCAGCAGTAATAAATGGCAATTGACTTATTGATGCAATTTGGTTAGCAACATCTTCAGCATAATCTTTCGGAGTATTAATTCCTGTTCCAACAGCTGTTCCACCTAATGCAAGCTCAGATAAATGTGGTAATGCATTTTTAATGGTTCTAAGTCCATGATCTAATTGTGAAACGTAGCCACTAAACTCTTGACCAAGGGTTAAAGGAGTAGCATCCATTAAATGTGTTCTACCAATTTTAACAACCTTATTAAAGGACTTCGCTTTGTTTGCTAAAACACCATGTAATTTCTCGATTCCCGGTATTGTGCATTCAACAATTGATTTGTAACAAGCAATATGCATTGCTGTTGGGTAGGTGTCGTTTGATGATTGAGATTTGTTTACATCATCATTAGGATGAATTAATTTATTCTCATCGATTAGCTTACCGCCGTTTATAACATGTGCTCTATTTGCAATTACCTCATTACAGTTCATGTTCGACTGGGTTCCAGAACCAGTTTGATAAATCACCAAAGGAAATTGATCATCCAGTTTGCCTGAAGTTATCTCATCACAAGCTTTACCAATTAAAGTAGCTTTTTCAACTGGGAGAATGCCTGCTTGTTGATTGGTAATGGCTGCTGCTTTTTTAAGAATTGCAAATGCATGAATTATTTCAATTGGCATTTTTTGATCGCCAATTTTAAAGTTTTCAAGCGATCTTTGGGTTTGTGCTCCCCAATATTTTTTGGCAGGTACCTTTACCTCACCCATTGTATCTCGTTCAATTCGAAATTCCATATTCTAAATCATTTGCTGCAAAATTAACAATAGATGTTGGATAGATTTTTGTTTTATGCTAATTCCTTGTTTTTTTTATACAAAAGTTAAGCCCTTAGCTCGAAAAAATATTGGATACTTACTAAATGTTACTAATATTGTAAGAGAACAAGTAGTTTACATCATTTTGACAATTAAGCAACTATATAAAAAGTTTATCGATCCAAAAAATACAAGAGATATGTATTTTAAGGGCATAGTATTGGTTGTTATAATTAGTATTGCTTTTTTTGCGATTACTATTAATTTAAAAGAATCTTCTGAAGAAAAGGATTATCAGGAGGATGTATTTGAACGATATTTAGATAAAGTAAACCAACCTCAACAACTAGTAGCTGAGAATATTGTAAACCGTGAACATTTATTAGCGCTATATAGTCAAAACCATTTTGAATTATACTGGACAAAAAGTTATTCTCCTAAAGAATTGCTTAAAATGGTTGAAGATTCACGACTTCATGGTCTTAATCCATCTGATTTTAACTACGAAGAAATTCAAGAGCATGTAAATTTAGGGCTAAAATCTGCTCAAGATTATGCAATTCTAGAAGCTTTGGTTTGTGATGCGTTTATATCAATCGCTAATGTTTTAGGCAACCCCCATAGTGAGATTAACTTGGTTGATACTACTTGGTTTTTTAAGGAGCCAGTACGAAAAATTAACAACCTGTTTAACATAGAAAGTATTAAAGATGCATTATTGAGTGCCGAAAAACCTGCTCAATATAAATCGTTGATGAAAGGGCTTAATTACTTGTTTGTTTTACAATCTGCGGGTGGTTGGAAAACCGATTTAACTGCATCTAAAACAATTGACCCCGGGTATGAAGGAGAAAAAATAGTTAAAATTAGAACACGATTGGCAAAATCAGGCTCTTATTATGGCTCGTTTAATAGCCTTGTTTATGATAAGGGTTTGGAAGATGCAGTAAAAGAGTTTCAAAAACGTCACGGGCTAGAGCCTGATGGGAGAATTGGGAAATCGACAATTGCAGAACTTAATGTAAGTATTGAGGAAAGGATAGATCAAGTGAAAGTGAATTTAGAACGGTGGAGATGGCTTGGCGAACCTGAAGAAGACACTTATGTAATGGTTAATATTCCTTCTTATAGACTTTCGATTATTGAAGAGGGGTTGGAGGTGATGAATAAAAAGGTTATAGTAGGTAGGCCAAAACGTGCCACTCCTGTGTTTAAGGGGTTTATGCAATACATGGTAATCAACCCTCATTGGAGCATACCGCCAACCATATTAAAAGAAGATGTTTTTCCTGAAGCTTCAATTGATTCCACTTATTTGACTAGTCATGATATGTACGTAATGGATTTTGAAGGAAATCCCATGGAGTATAAAGATGTAGAATGGGAATTTTTCACTCCTGAAACTTTTCCTTATATAATTAGACAATCGCCAAGTAGAACAAACTCATTAGGAGAGATGAAGTTTATGTTTCCTAATCCTTATAATATTTACATTCACGATACTCCAAACAAAACACTTTTTAGTAAAGAAAAAAGAGCTTTTAGTTCTGGTTGTATTCGAGTGGAAGACCCAAAGGATTTGGTTGCCTATTTCTTAAAACTTAGAGAAGATATAGATATGGAAAAAATAGATACTATTCTTTTGAAAAAGGAAGAGTATGAGCATAAAACCATTAGTATTTTAGGCAAAACACCTGTTTACATAACGTATTTCACCTCATGGGTTGATGAAAATGATCATTTGTATTTCTATGAGGATATTTATAACAGAGATAAAGACTACTTTAATTACGTTAAATACGGCAAAGAAATTTATTCTAAGCTTTAGAATTTAACACCATTGATTTGTTAATGTAGTTTTGATCTGGATAGTAGATAAACAAACAAGCGTTATCCTTTAATTTGTCTACTAGTTCTGAAGTAATGTTTCTTGGTATTGCAGGACATCCTAAGCTTCTACCAAGTCTGCCATTTTGCTCAATGTATTTTTCACTTACGTAATCTGCACCGTGCATTACAATTGCTCTATCTCTAGCTCTATCATTAATACCAGGTTCAACACCATCTAAACGTAATGATTTTCCATGCTTGCCAATGTAAGTTTCACTAGTTATATAAAAACCAATACTGCTTTGATTTGATCCAAGTCTATTTGAAAAGTTGTTGGCGTATTCTTCTCCTGAATTTTTTCCGTGAGCTACTAAGTTATGGGAAATAACAGTTCGAGTGGTCATGTTAATAACCCACATACGTTTTTCATTTGCAGATAAGCTAAAGTCAATTACTGTAAGAAAGTTTTCATCTTTTATAACACCATTAGCCTTTAATTGAGAGTAACCAATATAAGCTAATTCGAAAACTTCGTAGTTTGGTTTTGAACCACCAAGAATGCTGTTGTATACAGAAGCTACTAATGCAACTGCCTCAGCTGAATTAGTTTTATTTATGTCGCCTTCAGCGTACGTAAATGTTAGTCCTATAGGGAGCACCGCTATTAGCAATGCTATTATTAATTTCTTCAATAGTATGATGTGAAATGGAGTAAAATGTTGAGCTGTCAGAATAAATTTTTTAAGTATGTTTAAGTCATTACTTGAAAAAAAGTTACAATTAACTGCCTGCACCCTTTACTCGGTACCCTTCGTTCTTCAATAATTCAATCACTTTGTCTCTATGATTGCCTTGAATTAATATCTCTCCGTTTTTAGCACTTCCGCCTACACCGCATTTTGTTTTTAGCAATTTTGCTAGCATCGAAAGCCCTAAATCAGGGCCTTTAAATCCTCTAACTACTGTTGCCTCTTTGCCACCAGGTTTCTTTTCTAACCAAACTCGTAAGTCTTGAGAGGATGCCGCATCATTAACGTTATCATCTTCATCTTGGTATTGAAAATCTGGATCTGTTGAGTACAAAACACCCGACTTACCTTTATTTTTGTTAGACATGAAGTTGTGTTTTATTGCAATAGTTATTGAAAATCCTAATTGCAAAGATACTAAAAAGGACATACCTGTGAAAAATTTTAATAGCGGATGATTTGGTAAAACTTATTATTCACTTAAGATGCTAAAAAACAGTGCTATGCGAAAATTTATATTGTTGATTTGTCAATTATGACTAAATGGGAACAATTATTTTATTGAGAATAAAGCAAAACCTTAGTTCAAACGTAAAATTTATAAGTATTTATTTTAGCTTTGCATTTCATTTAAACCCTAATTTTGAAGGGTTTTTACATTTTAACAACTATTTATGTCTTATCTTTTTACATCTGAATCTGTTTCAGAAGGACATCCGGATAAAGTAGCTGATCAAATTAGTGATGCTTTTGTGGATAATTATTTAGCGTTTGATTCTGAATCAAAAGTTGCTTGTGAAACAATGGTAACAACTGGTCAGGTTATAGTGGCAGGTGAAGTAAAATCTGCAGCTCTTGTTGATTTTCAAAGAATAACTAGAGAAGTAATTACTAAAATTGGTTACACTAAAAGTGACTATATGTTCGAAGCGTCATCATGTGGTGTATTATCTGCAGTTCATGAGCAAAGTGCCGACATTAATCGTGGTGTAGATAGAGGTAGCAAAGAAGAGCAAGGTGCAGGAGATCAAGGAATGATGTTTGGTTATGCAACAAACGAAACTCAAAACTACATGCCTTTAGCTTTACATCTTTCACACCAAATTTTAAAGGTGTTAGCTGATGTAAGAAGAGAAAACAACGAAATCAAGTATTTACGTCCTGATGCTAAAAGTCAAGTAACTATTGAATACAGTGACGATAATACTCCTATTAGAATTGAAGCTATTGTAGTTTCTACTCAACACGATGATTTTGACGCTGATGAGAAAATGTTGGCGAAAATCAGAAAAGATATTGTTGATGTTGTTATTTCAAGAGTTAAAAAGAGCTTAAGCCCTAAAATTCAAGCCTTGTTTAACAATGACATTAAATACCACATTAACCCTACCGGTAAGTTTGTAATTGGTGGACCTCACGGAGATGCTGGCTTAACAGGAAGAAAAATTATAGTTGACACTTACGGTGGTAAGGGTGCTCACGGTGGTGGTGCATTTTCAGGAAAAGACCCAAGTAAAGTTGACAGATCTGCTGCATATGCAACACGTCACATTGCAAAAAATTTAGTTGCTGCTGGTGTTGCAGATGAAGTATTAGTTCAAGTTTCTTACGCAATTGGTGTAGTTGAGCCAATGGGTATTTATGTAAATACTTACGGTACTTCTAAGGTTGATATAACTGATGGTCAAATAGCTGAAAAGGTTTCTAAAATATTTAGAATGAGTCCTGGTGCTATTGAATCAAGACTAAAATTAAGAAACCCAATCTATTCAGAAACGGCTGCTTATGGCCATATGGGTAGAGAAAGTGAAACAGTTACAAAAGAATTTAAGTCTGCTACAGGTGAAACTAAAACGGTAAAAGTTGAATTGTTTACTTGGGAAAAACTTGATTTTGTAGATCAAATAAAACAAGAATTTGGAATTGCTAGTGCGGTAGTAGCTTAGTAGTCCAACAATTTTTTGTGTTGTTTTTTATAATAAAAGGTCAATCTGTGAGGTCTACCTTCGAAAGAGTTTTTTTTTAGCTAAATTTTAAAAACTAGCCCGTAATCCCAAAATAAAGTTTCTGCCAGCAGCGCTAATTCCCGAAGAATAGGTGCGATAATGCAAGTCGAGTAAATTCTCCACCCCAATTTGTAAAGTAAGATTTGGCTTAGGACTTAAACTTGTCTTTATGTTTAAGGTGTACCAAGGTAATGCCCCGCCAGCAGGGTAGACATGTGGCTTGCCTTGCTCGGAAGGAGCTAAGTCCTCTGCTTTGATTCCACCGCTGTACCGTGCATAAAATTCGAAGGAATACTGCTCTTGGTCGTATCGTAAACTTGTTAATCCAAACGGCGGACTAACATGTCTTAATGGCAAATCACCATCCAAATCACGACCTTGTACATAGGTTCCAGAGGTACTAAATACTAAGTCTTTAGTAAAACTGTATTTTAATGTTGTACTAAAGCCACTTATTACAGCTTGGCCAGTATTGGTCAATGCTTGCACTTCACTTATTTGGCCTTCAAATACTACCGAGTCTTGACCATTAAAAGTAAAAGGTCTTCTTACAATGGCATTCGTTAAAACGGTATAAAAACCATTCACTTCTGCTTTTAGCCTTCCTTTACGGATAATAAAACCAAGCTCTCCATTATACGCATACTCTGATTTTAAACCTGGATTTGGAACAACTAAAACTCCTGGCTGAGAATCGAATACTTTACCTATATCATCAATATTTGGAGCTCTAAATCCGGTGCTTAAAATACCATTTACCTGAACAGCCTTAGTAGGAGTAAAAACCAAACCAACACTACCGTTTAAGGCACCCGTTTTTAAGTTAATCTCATCGTACGGGAAGCTAAAAAAGGTACTGTCCTCAAATTTAGAATTCAAGCTCACATAACTGTACCGAGTTCCGGCACTAAAAATATAACGGTCATCAATTTTTTGCTCAAATGAAATATATGCAGCAGAAGTGTTGTAAGTAGAACCTCCATCTGGATAACGCGTGCTTTCTGGAGATTTTGTATTCGTATTAATGTTCTGCTGAAAGGCGGTAGAGTTCACAGTGTTGAAAGCAAATTCAAGTCCGTATAAAATAGATTGATCATCATTCAATTGCTTGTCTGCATCCACATTGGTAGTTATCAATTGTACCTTCTCAATTCGGTGACTTTCATCTACTTGTCCAAATCGCCTAGAAACTCGTTCTTCATTAAAAAACTGATAAGCTGGAGTGATATTTAATACATCGTACAGGGCGTTTTTATTAGAAAGTTTCACATTAAGAGCGTTTAACACCCATGTCTGTGGACCATAATGCCAATCGCCAAAGCGGAATGAGCTATCTGGATTTAATTGCGTTAAGCGATCGTAACGAGGAATATCTCCTGAAGTTGTAAAGTGAAAACTGTTGGTTACTTCTATATCGTCATTTACTTTCCAACCTATTTTTTGAAGTGCATTTAATTGCTGGTAGCCAGTGGAACGCTGCACATTAACATCTTTTGAACTATCTACACGATCTACTCCATTTACGTTTCTAACATAAGTAAAACGCTTGCCAAAATCAGGATAGTCTAAAGGTCTTAGAGTACCAGAGCGCAAGTCATCAAAATCACTAACGGTAATGGAATTAAAAAGCGAAAAATTCTCCCACGAAAA
>JBLIDK010000015.1:0-42532 GCA_047632595.1 Sphingobacteriales bacterium | reverse complement strand
CTAGCATTAGCTTCTTGAACATGAATATAGTAGTCGAACCACTCAGATTCAGGATCGCTCAAGTTTCGTTGTTGCCAAAAGCTTAAAAAGAATCTTCCAATGGACTCTTTTGTTGGATTATTTGCTACTAGTGTGTTTTTTAGTGTTATTTCACTTCCTGAAGAAATAGCATAAATGTATTCACAAAATTGAAGCAATGAATCTAATGGTAGGTCTGCAACAAAAGTTCCCGCAATTTCTGTTTTTTCAAAATCTTCAATTGCTGTGGTATATTGTTGGTTTTGCCTTTGAAAAAACCTGGTTTTAGAAGCAATTACTTTATTATCCTTATTGATGATTTCAAGATGAAGATTATAATTTCCAGTGGATAGATTTTCAATTGGAAAGCTTCCAATAAAGGGTTTTACCAAAGTGGCATTTGCTCTTGAAATCTTTCTATATTTTTCAATTGGCTTTATTCTATCAGCGTCTTCTATATAGTAGTTAATTATATATTTTTCAGAATCACTTAGTGCTTTGTTAGCACCATATAATTCTATATAAAAGTTTAGCTTTTCATCGGCTGTGCTAAAGTAATTACCCACATGTGGTGTATAATAAACCCCGTTTTTCTGAAAACCACCTTTGGTTGAATCATTACTAATGTTGTCAATAAATTGAAAGTCAGAAATACTAAGCGAAGTACTATCAAAAATCACGTCAATTTTTTCTCTAAGCTCAATTGTGTTCCTTTTATCATTCGTATCTGTTAAAAGAACATTTAAATAATAGGAGCCAAATGGCAAAGCAATTCGTTGTTGATGTATAGATGAAATATTTGTACTTCCTAAGGTGTTGGTAATAGTGTTTAAATTGAATTTGTCGACATATATAGGAGAGTCTTCTTTTTCAATTGTAAGTAATGCATTAACCGTAGCAACTTTAAAACTATCCACAGCAATATAATTTAGTGACGACATTTGAACTTGAAGGTATAGTTCTAAATAAGGTTTATTTTGTGGTGTATTAAATACATGCGCCTGCATAAATGCCGAAATGTTGGTTTGGGCAAATAGAACAGTGGTAACTAAGGTAAATACTATACTATAAAGTAGCTTTGTCATTCTTCAAATTTCAATAAAACTCTAAATTAACAAGTAATTAATAGGAAATGGATTTTTTTAAGTGTGAAAATAATGTGGTTTTGCCATCTTGCTACTGGCCTCCAATAGAGTTTTTCTATGTTGCTATCACGCAAGGTCGCATTTCTATTGAGGTAAATGAAAGTTTTATTAAACAAACCTTTAGAAATCGCACTCAAATATACGGGCCAAATGGAAAACATGATTTAGTAATACCAATTAATAAAAAATCTAAAGATTTTAAGGATTTCGCTAAAGTGGAGGCAAAAGAAGGGGGGGGTTGGAAAAAAAATCACTGGCAGTCTATTCAAACAGCCTATGGAAATGCTCCATTTTTTGAACATTTTGAAATGTATATTCGATCGCTTTATGAAAGTTCCCACAACAATCTTAAAGACATTAACGAATTGACTCTAAATCTTAGTTTAAAGTTGCTTCAATCTAAAATTGAAGTACATAACACCACAAATTTTGTTAAAAGTGCAAATGGGCAAATTGATTTAAGAGAAGAATTAAGCCCTAAAAGACCCTCTCTTTGCAACTGGCTAGAAACTAGTTATTATCAACCACATTCCTTTAAACACGGGTTTATTAGTAATTTAAGTATACTTGATTTGCTTTTCAATACCGGACCTGAAAGTATTCAAATAATAAAGAAATTAAAATACATTTAATTTTGGTTTTATATACTGAAACCTTATACTATATTTGATCGGAGTTATTTAAAATAAAATAACACAATTAAGCAAACTCAAAAATTATAAAAATGAAAAAATTAAAATATTTAGTAATAACAGCTCTAGTAGCAACTTCAGTATTTGTTACTTCATGTAAAGATGAAGAAGAAGTAGAACCAAATCCAACTGCAACTATGACTAGCCCTACTGGCGGAACTGCGGATGTTAACACTGGTGATACAGTTAACTTTACGTTTACTGGAAGTGCAAATGTTGACTTAACAAACTTTAAAATTACAGTTGCATATGACGGTAAAGCAGCAGTTCCATATATTTTTACTGTAGCTAGCACAAATGATTCTGTTTTGGTAAAAGGAACTAAAAGCTTCACTTATAATAGTATTGTAGTTGCAGCAGATGTTGCTGGTACTGAAGTTTACAATTGCTCTGTAACAGATGAAAATGGTAATGTAGGTAGTGCAAAATTAACGTTAACCGTTACTGCTGCAGTTCCTGTTGATACAATTGGGGACCCTATTGATACGTATTCAACTAAATTAATGGGTGGACAAACTCATTCATCCGTAGGTAGCTTTTTTGCAACTACTACTGGTACAGTATATTTATATGCTGATGCAAATTCGAATCAAGCATTAATTGATTTTGTTTATTTCTATGGTACTACAAACGAAGCTACAATGGCAGCTCCAAATGATGCAGATGCAAATACAGCTCATGGTGATAAATTTGACTCTTGGACAACTAAGAATGCTACTAAATTTAAAACTACTACTGTAACTACAGCTGAGTTTGATGCAATTGCTGGTGATCAAGCAATTTTAGCTGAAACTACAGGTGCTGCAGATACAAAATTAAACATGTTAGCTACTGGTAATGTTGGTGCATTTGTTACTGCAGGTGGAAAACATGGAATGTTTAAAGTAGTTTCTATTGCTGGTACTTCAGGTGCTGATAGAGAAATTACTATTGACGTAAAAGTTCAACAATAATTTTCAAAACTTTTTAAAAAAAAAGAACCTTGTGTGCAAATACAAGGTTCTTTTTTTGCTTTTTATTTCGTAAATTAAATCATGAAAAAGAAATCACTTTTTGATATTCTACCTTCTATTAGTATACTAACAACTGAGAAAAGACAAAATCCAGGTCAAAGGCCTGGCACTTTTCATGTTACAGACTCAGCAGTTGAAACCAAAATAGAAGTGAATTACTATAATCGAGATGTTCTTGAAAAAGTAAAAGTCAAATCACTTAAGGAGCTATCTGAATTAGTTAAAGACGAGAATAACTTTACTTTTTGGATAGATATCAAAGGGCATAAAAACGTTGAATTTTTTAAGGAACTAGCACATTGGTTAGAATTGAACAAACTAGAACTGGAGGATATTACACACACCCAACAGCGTCCTAAAATTGATATTCAAGATAATCACGTATTTATGTTGAATAGAATGTTGTACTTCGAAAATGAAACCACCATTCACAATGAGCAAATAGCCATTGTTTTATATAAAAACATGGTTGTAACCATTCAAGAAAATTACGACGACTGTTTTGAACCCTTGCGAGAGCGTTTGAAGGATCATACTCGAAATTTACGCAACAGTAATTCGGCTTATCTTTTCTATGCTATTTATGATGTGCTAATTGATAACTTTTATCCTGTTTTAGAACATCAAGCTGAGCAATTGGATAGAATTGATGAAAGCATTTCAGAAACAACGACTAAAGAAATAATGTATGAGATACAAAGTATCAAACGAACATTGATAACTCTTAAAAAAGGACTGAAAATGGAGCCTGACAAAATAAATGAGCTTTTAAAGTGTGAATTATTTTCTCATCACAATCGTTCATTTTTAAAAGATTTAAAGGATAACATATTTACATTAAACGATCGTCTAGACCATAACACAGAATATGGGAAGTCATTAATGGAATTTTACCTTTCGCTAGTTAGTTATCGCACCAATGAAGTAATGAAGGTGTTAACTGTGGTTTCTGCAATATTTATTCCCCTTACCTTTATTGCAGGGATATATGGAATGAACTTCGCGAGTGAAAATGCTCATACAGGAGAAAAACTCTTATTCAACATGCCTGAACTTTATTCACCTTATGGTTATTTTATAGTTGTGGGGATTATGCTTTTGATAGGGCTGTCATTATTGGTCATGTTTAAACTTAAAGGTTGGTTTAAGTAATTTCAGTTAATATTTTTTAGATAGGTCTTAATGTGTAAATTAAAACAATTAATCTCATAACCATTGTCGGTAGATATCATAATAGCGTTTGTAATCATTCTAGGTAGCATTATCATGTTTGCTACTGAAGCACTTCGTATAGACGTAACAGCTATGCTTATTATGGTTGTTTTAATGCTAACAGGTCTTGTTTCTCCAGAAGAGGGGATTAGTGGATTCAGTAATCCTGCAACAATTACCGTAATGGCAATGCTCATGCTGAGTTTGGGCCTGCAGAATACAGGATTTGTAAATATTTTAGGAAATAAACTCGGTGCATACACGGGTAAAAAAGAATGGCAAACCATTCTGGTATTAATGATCGTTGTAGGTATAATGTCGGCATTTATTAATAATACTGCTGCCGTGGCTGTGTTTATACCTGTAGTTTTAAGTGTTGCAAAGAAAAACAAATTAAGTCCTTCAAAACTATTAATGCCAATTTCATTTGCAGCAATTCTTGGAGGTAGTATTACTTTAATAGGTACTTCAACAAATCTATTGGTGAGTTCAATTGCCCAAACCCACGGTTTAAAAGCATTTTCAATGTTCGAATTTGCATCTTTCGGATTAATGTTTCTTTTGACAGGAATACTCTATATGGTTTTTATTGGAAGAAAAATTATTCCTGCTCGTAGGAAAGTAGAAACCTTAACAGAGGGTTTTGATTTAAGAGAATATCTTACAGAAGTAGTAATATTAGAAGACTCAGGTCTAGTTAATAAAAAAATTAAAGAGTCAAAACTAGGGGACAACCTAGATATTGATGTTCTAGAAATAAATCGAGCCGATGGTGACATTTGGTTTCCAAACAATGTTGAAAAGCTTCACGCAAATGATGTTCTCTTAATTAGGGGTAGCGTAGCAGATATTGCAAGCTTACAGAAGAAGGAAGGTGTAGCTATAAAAGGCAATGTAAATGTTGATGACACCCAATTAATGGAAGGTGATAAGGTTTTAACAGAGGCTGTAATCACTACAGAATCTTTCCTTATTGGTAAAACACTAAAAAGCGCGTCATTTAGACAACGATATGGAGCAGTTTGTTTAGCTATTAGACGAGATGGTGTATCACTTAACAAAAGAATAAGCAAAGTTGAATTTAAATTAGGTGATTCACTTCTTATAGAATGCCATAAAACTCAAGTGAATAATTTTAGAAATCACCCTGATTTTCTTTTACTTAAAGAAATTAATTCGGCACAATTTAATTCAACTAAAGTGGTTTTGGCTGTTGCAATTGTAGCTACAGTTGTGGCATTAGCAGCGTTTAATGTATTACCGATTCTTATAAGCTCACTTGCAGGGGTTGTTGCATTAATTATTACCAAATGCATTACTATTCGTAGAATTTATCAGCAAATGGAGTGGCAAGTTGTGTTTTTACTTGCAGGAATGATACCACTAGGAGTGGCATTAGAAAATTCAGGCGCAGATGTTTATATTGCAAATTTCTTTACTACTTATGGGGCACAATATCCTCCTTTTGTAATGATTGGCACTTTATATTTGATAACCGCATTGCTTACCGAAATACTAAGCAACAATGCTTCAGCTATACTAATTGCACCAATTGCTATTACTACTGCAAATATTTTAGGGTACGACCCACGGGCTTTTTTACTTACAATTATGTTTGCTGCTTCTTTTAGCTTTTTAACACCTATAGGGTATCAAACAAATGCATTGGTTTATGGCCCCGGAAAATATAAGTATACCGATTACACCAAGACAGGTATCGCATTAAGTATATCTTTGTGGATTCTTACAACAATTTTTATAACGCTATATTGGATTAAATGAACATAATTTATTCGATTTTACTTTTAGCCTCTTTAGCAGGTATTTGGTTTCTTGCAAAAAAACTAAAGAAAAACAGGCTAATGTCTGGATTTCCACTTACTGTTTTAAAGTGGGGAGGTTCATTAGCAGCTTTAATAATTTTTGTTGTTCCTATTTTAGGCTCAATTCCTGCCACCAGTGAAATTGTTGGGAACACTGTTGTCATTTTAAAATCAAATTATACAGACTTTGTTAATTATATTGACATAACCATATTAAACTTTGGCGACAAGAAATTAACCTTAGTAGACATAATTAAAGTAGGCTTTTTGTTTTGGTTGATTTTGATGCTTTCAAAATTATTTAGAAGGTTCCTAGATAATGTTATACTGCCAAGAACTAAGCTTGAATTAGGAGTACAACACGCTGTAGCTAGTATTTCAAGTTACATTGTGGCTGTAATTGGGATTGTTATTATTTTTCAAACAACAGGGCTTGATTTAAGCGCCTTTGCATTTCTTGCTGGTGCTGTTGGTGTTGGTTTGGGTTTTGGCCTACAGAATATTGCCAACAACTTTATTAGTGGACTTATAATATTACTTGAAAGACCAATTAAAGTAGGAGATAGGATTGAAGTTGATGGTATTGACGGCAACGTAGATAAAATCAGTGCAAGAGCTACAACTGTAGTAACCAATGATAACATTGCGATAATTATTCCAAACAGTGAATTTATTTCTAAAAGTGTAATTAACTGGAGCTATACAGATCGAAAAGTACGATTTAGAATTCCAATTGGAGTTTCATATAGTTCAGACGTAACATTAGTTAAGAAATTGCTACTTGAGGTTGCTGAGGATAACGCAAACGTTTTATCAAAGCCAAACCCAGATGTTTACTTTATTGAATTTGGTGACAGTTCATTAAACTTTCAACTAATAGTTTGGACCTCTAAAATGATGGAAACAAGACCACGATTTTACAGTGAAATTAACTTTGAAGTGTGGAAGAAGTTTAACGAGAACGGTATACAAATACCTTTCCCTCAGAGAGATTTACATATTAAATCAGGACTTGACTCCTTATCTAATATGAAATCAAGTTCTAAGTCTGAATAACACCTACATTATAACGTTTGGACTCTGGATTATGGTTAGCAGCCTCAATGCCCATTGATATTACTTTTCTAGTATCTAGTGGGCTAATTATTCCATCCACCCAAAGCCTTGCAGCGGCATAGTAAGGAGTTGTTTGTTCGTCGTAGCGATCTTTAATTTTGTTAAATAAATCGGTTTCTTCTTTCTCTGTTATTTCTTTTCCCTGCTTTTTCATACTTGCAGTTTGAATCTGTAGCAGGGTTTTAGCCGCTTGTGCTCCACCCATAACAGCCATTTGTCCAGTTGGCCAAGAATAGATTAAACGAGGGTCATAAGCCTTACCGCACATTGCGTAATTTCCAGCTCCATATGAGTTTCCCATAATGATTGTAAATTTTGGAACTACTGAATTGGCCATAGCGCTAACCATTTTGGCTCCGTCTTTAATAATGCCTCCATGTTCAGACCTTGAACCAACCATAAATCCAGAAACATCTTGAAGAAAAACTAAAGGAATTTTCTTTTGGTTACAATTCATAATAAAGCGTGCTGCTTTGTCAGCAGAATCTGAGTATATAACTCCGCCTAACTGCATTTCACCTTTTTTACTTTTTACAATTTCCCGGTTGTTTGCAACAATACCAACAGACCAACCATCAATTCGAGCCAGTCCAGTTAAAATAGTTCTGCCATAACCAGCTTTATATTCTTCAAAGTCTGATTTGTCGACCAAACGATTAATAATTTCAATAGTAGAGTAGGGCTTGTCACGATTTTCTGGTAGTATCCCTAATATTTCTGAAGTTTTTTCTTTAGGCTTGGCAGATTCAATCCTATCATAACCCGCAGTTGGATTATGTCCAATTTTACTCATGATATTTCGTATTGCCTCAAGGCAACTTTGATCATCTGGAAATTTATAATCCGTTACCCCTGAAACTTCACAATGCGTCGTTGCTCCACCTAGGGTCTCGTTATCAATTTCTTCACCAATTGCAGCTTTAACCAAATAGGAGCCAGCTAGAAAAATACTCCCTGTTTTGTCTACTATCATGGCTTCATCACTCATAATAGGTAAATAAGCGCCTCCTGCAACACAACTACCCATTACTGCCGCAATTTGTACAATTCCTTCAGAAGACATGATTGCATTGTTTCTAAACATCCTTCCAAAATGTTCCTTATCCGGAAAAATCTCATCTTGCATTGGTAAAAACACACCAGCACTATCTACTAAATAGATAATAGGTAATTTGTTCTCCATTGCTACTTCTTGCGCTCTTAGGTTCTTTTTGGCGGTCATTGGGAACCAAGCTCCAGCTTTAACTGTAGCATCATTTGCAACAATAACACATTGTCTGCCACTTACATATCCTATACCTGTTACTACCCCTGCTGAAGGACAACCACCGTATTCTTGGTACATTCCATCAGCGGTAAAAGCACCAATCTCCAAAAACTCAGAATCTTTATCGCGTAAATATTCTATACGTTCACGGGCTAAAAGTTTTCCTTTCGCTTTTTGTTTTGCAGCGTTCTTTTCTCCACCACCTAAATAAATTTTCTTAAGCTTATGCTTCAGTTTATCAACAAGTTGTTTGTTGACATCTTCGTTTTTGTTGAAGCTTAAATCTTCTTTTTTAGACCTTGTATTTTCTGTCATTTGTGTTAAACTATTAAAAAGTTCGAAATTAACATTACTTATGCTTTGTTTGATGGGTTTGAAAAACTATTTTTGCAGCTTGCGGGGCCCACGCGACCAGCTCCTGTTGAACTCCCCCAGGCCGGGAACGGAGCAAGGGTAAACGGTTGTAGCGGTGCGATGTGGTGCCCTGCTTTTTTTAACGAAGCAGGCTTCCCATATGAACAAAGCCAGTAGTTTGGCCAATTTCCTCGTTAATTGACTCCCATCTATTAAAATCAAGCTGTACCTTTATTAAGCCACAAGTAGGTAAGTAGTTCAATTCATTACCTACTAAATTACTTGCCAGCTCCAAAATTGTTGGATTATGACCTATCATTAACAGGTTATTGATTGAATTACCTATTTTTCTAAGTTCTTCATAATAATTGTTTATTGTTGCCTCATAAAGACTTTCTTTTGAAATAAGAATAGATTCATCCAATGCTAATTCACTTATTATTTTCTTGGCAGTTTGGATAGTACGTGTTGCAGAGCTTGTTAAAATTGTTTCTGGCGTAAATTCATTTCTTTTGAAATAGCTTGACAAAAATTCTATCTCCAAATTTCCCTTAACAGAAATTATACGTTCGTGATCTTTATTTAAAAACGATTTTTCTGAATGTGCATGTCGTAAAAGATATAACTGCTTCATTTATTTGCAATCGCTGCTATTTCATTTAAAGGTTGATCGTTCATGCATTTGAAATGCCCTTTCGGACATTTTTCAAAACCAATTTTTGAACATGGCCTACAAGATAAGTTCCCTTTTTCAAAATTAAAGGATTTAGCTACTTTATATGGATACATTCCAAAATCACTTGTAGTATTGCCCCAAATAGTTATTATTTCCTTATTAAATGCAGCAGCAATATGCATAAATCCAGTATCGTGGGTAATCACTTTTGCACTATTCTTCACTAATAATGCCGATTGATCTAGCGAAGCAATACCACAAGCATTGAATAGTCTTGTGGGTTCTGTTTTACAAATTTTTTCTGCTATTTCAAGCTCTTCTTTTCCTCCAATAAAAACTATTGGTTCATTTATCTTTTCAACTAATTCAGCGATTTTAGAGGCGGGTAATTTTTTGGTGCCATGTGCCGCACCTATAACAAAGCTTAAATATTTTTTAGGTAAAGGGGTTGGAAATATAGATTCAAGTGATGCTGTTGAATCCTTTATAAAGTAATCTAAACCTTTCCCATCCAATTGAACGCCCAGCGGCTTCATTGCCTTGGCATATCGGTTTACGATATGTGTTTTTGGGAGTCTGTTAATCTTAAAATTAGTTAACAAATATTTACCAAGCTGTAATTTATTAAAAGTAGAGTTAGGGACTCCTAAAAAGGTTTTTAATAATAAGGTTCTATAATTTTTATGCAGGTCAATTATATGGTCAAAACCTTCATTTCTCAACAAAAATACCTGTTTCCACAACTTTTTATTCCAAATATGCGTACAAGACACATATGGGCTGCTCTCAACAATACCTTCAAACTGTTTTTTGGTAAGAAAATGAATCTCAGCCTTTGGAAATTTTTTTTTAATAGATCGAATGATCGGAGATGTTAACACAATGTCTCCAATAGAACTTAACCTAATGATGAGTATCTTATTAATATCACTTTTTTTATTGACCATTTTCAGTTATTTTGGTAAACGGTCAAAACTTACCGAGTAATACACTATACGTTTTACTATGAGTAAAATTATACCTACTTAGGTACTAATTTACGTCCAATTCCATCGGCATGATTGCTTGAATTCCTGAAATTTTGCGGATTTTCTCTATTTGATGGTAAATCGCGAAATCTTCACCTAACTTCCATTCAATTATCTTACCCACACTTACATTTCCCATACTTTTCATCATTTCTTGAATAGGGTCTTTTTGAACCGGTAATGAAATGATTTTGTATTCGCTTAACTCAGCTTGTTTTACTGCTTCGTTAATAGCATCTTCAAGTCCACCAATTTCATCAACTAATCCTAGAGTTAAAGCTTCAGTTCCGCTATATACTCTACCGCCACCAAGTTCTTTTACCCTGTCCTGAGGTATGTTTCGCCCTTCAGCAACTACTGAGGTGAAATCTTCATAAACTTTGTTCGTAGAGGCTTGTAGAATAGCTTTTTCGTCTTCACGAAGTGGTCTTCCAACGCCAGTTAAGTAATCTGCATACTTTCCTGTTTTAACCTCATCAAAAGTGATTCCTAATTTGTTGTTAAAAAATCCTTTCATATTTGGAATAATTCCAATAACCCCAATTGAACCAGTTATAGTATTAGGCTGAGCAAATATTTTGCTAGCAGGAGCAGAGATATAATAACCACCTGAGGCAGCTACTCCACCCATGGAAACCACTAATGGTTTCACTTGACTGGCTAACTTTAATTCTCTGCACATTACATCACTTGCCAAAGCACTGCCACCAGGAGAATTAACTCGTAAAACAATAGCTTTAATTTTGTCATCCTTACGAGCTTTTCTAATTTCTTCTGCCAATGTTTTAGAACCCATAAATTGTTCGTCAGATGTGCTCTCACCATCAATAATTTGACCTGAGGCATAAATTACTGCAACTTTATTTTTACTTGCGTTATAACCCTTTCTTGAAATTGCTGAGTTGTATTTTTTTACGGATACAAACTTCATTTTCTTTTCGCTTTCAACACCACATAAATTACTAAGTGAAGCCAGTACTTGATCTTCGTAGTATAATTTGTCCACTAATTTTTGTGCTACTGCATCTAAAGGAGTACGTACTTTAAGTTCATTTGAAATTGCCCTTAATTCTTCTTCTGAAATTCCTCTGCTAGCGCTGATACCGCTTATGAAAGTTGTATACATTGATCCTAAAAAAGAACTTATTTGTTCCTTGTTATACTCACTAAGATCTTTACGGATAAATGGCTCAGCAGCCGACTTATAGTTTCCAACTTTTATTATTTGTGCATCAATTTCAAGTTTGTCTAGCATGCCTTTGAAGAACATTGGTACAGTTGATAATCCCTTAAAGTCAAAATATCCAGCCGGATTTAACCAAATGCTATCTGCAACTGACGCTAAATAGTATGCTTTTTGTGTATACACTTCGCTATACGAAACAATAAACTTACCTGACTCTTTAAATGAGATTAACGCATTTCTAACTTCTTCTGCTTGTGCGAAAGAACCACCAAAAACAGCGTTAGGTAAATAAATTCCTTCAATTTTCTCATCGGTTTTTGCATTTTTTATGGCAGCTAAAACTTTATCCAATCCAACTGTTGATGAACTTGGGAAACCGGGAATATCTAAATCTGAAAAAGGATCATTGCCAGATCTTTCCAACATTGGTGCATTTAAGTCAAGCTTTAATATGCTATTTGACTTAATTTCAGCCTTAGGGCTAGAAGAAACTGCGGCACCAATACTTATTAGTATTATAAAAAGAAGAAAAAAGCCAATAATAACACCTAAAATTGACGCAAATAGAAATTTAAAAAATTGTCCCATGGTTTAAAACTTATAATATTGTGTAATAAGGTTACAATATTAATAAATTCGCCAATGAAAGGGGAAGATATAGGATGATAGATTCAAAAAATCGTGTATTTATTTCGTTAGGTAGCAATTTGAATGATAGAATGTCTAATTTAAGTTTTGGTTTGAGTGAAATTGAATTAAATATTGGAGAAATAACAAAAAGAAGCTCCATTTATGAGACCGAACCATGGGGAACAAGCGCTGGCGATAAGTTTTTAAATATGGTTATTGAGGGTTATACAGACAAAAAGCCTTTAGAGCTGTTAACAGCCTTACACGAAATAGAAGCAAAAAAAGGAAGAATAAGAAAAGTTGTAAATGAACCAAGAAATTTGGATTTAGATATTCTATTTTATGGTCATTCTAAAATTATTTCTAAAAAAATAGGTATTCCACATCCTCGAGTTTCACAAAGAAAATTTATTTTGCAGCCACTAAGTGAAGTGGCTCCTTATTTCATACATCCAATTTTGGAAAAAACTATAAATGATTTAAAAGCTAATTGCAGTGATAAATTAAAAGTTACACTTATTAAAGCTTAATTATGATTGATTTAACTTACCTGAATTCAATTTCTACTAATAAGGAATTTATAAGCAAAACGATTAATATGTTTTTGGAAGATACTCCAAGTAATGTTGAAAAAATAAACCTAGCAACCAAAAATGAAGAATGGATTGAGGTTTATAATATTGTCCATAAATTAGTTCCTAATATCGAAATGATTGGCTTTATAGACCTTTCTACACTTTGTAGAGAAATTGAATGAATGGCGAAGAACGAAAAAGTCAAGGGTATTGAACCAATGATTGCTGAACTTACGGAAGGATGTTATGTTTGCTTAAATCAATTGTCACAATATCAATCTAAATAGTAATAAACAGTATTTAATTATAAATTTGGCATTTGAAAAACCAATGCCAAACAGTAATTCCTTGTATAGGAAATTACCTAATATTACATAAAGCTTATGAAAATTAACCTTAACAGATTAAAAAATTTACACTTAGCAGTGATTTTCTTAATGGTAGCTTTTGTAGTTACTACAGGATGTAAAGCGAATAAAGCGGCTAAAGCAGCTGCTAAATCGCTAGTTGAAGCAACAGCACCAGAAGAACCTGCACAACAAAATAAATCTGACTTAATTGACATCCAAGAATCAAAAGGTGATAATTTCGATGATTCAGGAGATAAAGATAGAGCTAAATCAGAAATGACCAAGGCCGATAAAAAGGCAAAGAAGAAAGCATTGGAGCAAGAGGTGAAATCAGCCAATGATATTAAAAAAGACTTCGAAAAAGCGAAAAAGAAAAGATTAAAAAAGTCAAATAGTGAGACCTTCAATGAGGAAATTGTTCATTTAGCAAAAGTAGATTCAATTGTGGATGCACGAATTGACCTTTATGCTGATTCCATTAATATATTTTACAAGAACAAGTATAAAAATGAAGTTTATGCTAAATTTTTCAACACCGTTCCACCCGGTTACGACGCTACCGTAAACAATTTTACCTATACTTCTGATGAAGAAGTAATGGAGACTTTAAAAGATGTAAAATCACTACCAAGTGATGTTAAAGATAAGGACTTGCCAGTTATTACTTTTGATTTTGGTGAATATCAACTTACTGCAGATTCTAAAGAAAAGTTAAAACGAATTGCTAAATATTTAATTGAAAATCCAAAGGTTAACATGGTTATTGAAGGTCATACGGTTAATAAAGGAAGTGAAGAAGCCAACTTCAAACTTGGTTTAAATAGAGCAGATGTTATAAAAAATCATTTAGTGTTTTACTATAGAATTTCAGAGTATAGACTTGGTACCGAAAGCAAAGGAGATCAATTTCCAGCTGGGCTTAAAGGAAATTCTAATTCATTAAACAGAAGAGTAGAGTTTTTACTTGTTCGATTTTAGATTATTAATTTAAACAACAACCAATTACCAATGAAAAAGCTTATTTTATTTGCGCCATTATTAATATTAATGGCATGCCAATCTTCTGAAAAGAAAACAGAAGAAAAGAAAGAAAGTAGCATTGTATTAGACCGTTTTGCAGACTTGCGAATTTTGCAATACAAAGTTGAAAGCTTTGAAGAGTTAGATGCAGGACAAAAGCAACTTGTTTATTTTTTAAGTCAAGCTGCACTTTCAGGAAGAGATATCATCTACTCTCAAAATTATAGACACAATATTCGTATTAGAAAAACTCTTGAAGCAATTTTAGAACACAGTTCAATTGACAAAACCACTCCACAGTGGGAACAGTTTATGACTTATACTAAACGAGTTTGGTTTTCAAACGGTATTCATCATCACTACAGTGAAAAGAAAATGCTTCCAGAATTTGAAATGGCTTATACTTCTGAACTTATTAATAGTGTAGAAGCTAATTACTTGCCATTAATGGAGAACCAAGACCAAGAGCAATATGCAAAATGGTTAGGAGAAATTATTCATAACCCTGGAATTGATGGAAAAAGAGTAAGTAAAGACGCCAATGGTGATT
Organism: Sphingobacteriales bacterium; assembly: GCA_047632595.1. Classification (GTDB taxonomy): domain Bacteria; phylum Bacteroidota; class Bacteroidia; order Sphingobacteriales; family Sphingobacteriaceae; genus JBLIDK01. The sequence continues at coordinate 27,877 of JBLIDK010000015.1, read as the reverse complement.
TAGTTATGGCTTCGGCAACAAACTTTTATGGTTCTGATTTAACACAAGCAGAAGTTGAAGCCTTTTATGATAAGAAAATTGATAAAAAGACATTAACTCCAGTTTCTTACGGATTAAACTCTCAGTTGGTTAGAAAAGACGGGATACTAGTTGAAAACGTTTGGAAAGTGGATGGAATGTATGGAAATGCATTGAAACAAATCGTTTTTTGGTTAGAACAAGCGGCTAATGTAGCGGAGAACGAAATTCAAAAATCTGCTTTTGAATCGTTAATTGCTTACTTCAATACAGGTGATTTAAAGAAATTTGATGAGTACAATATTAAGTGGGTAGCAGATACTGAATCGGCAGTGGATGTTATTTTAGGTTTCATTGAAGTTTATGGCGATCCTTTAGGATACAGAGGGACATTCGAATCTGTAATTCATATTAAAGATTTCAAGATGACTGAAATTATGAGCTCTTTGGCTTCTGAAGTACAATGGTTTGAGGATAACTCACCATTAATGGAAGAGCACAAAAAGAAGAATGTTAAAGGTGTTTCATACAAAGTAGTTTCTGCTGCAATGGAAGCTGGTGATGCATCTCCTTCAACACCAATAGGTGTAAACCTTCCAAACTCAAATTGGATTCGTAAAGACTATGGTTCTAAATCAGTTTCTTTAGGAAACATTACTGAAGCTTATGAAGAAGCAAGTGGTACAGGTAGTTTAGATGAGTTTGTTTTAGATGAAGCAGAAAAACAAAGAGCAAAAGACTATGGTAAATTAAGTGGTAAAATGCACACAGCTATGCATGAAGTTATTGGTCACGCAAGTGGACAAATTGAACCTGGTGTTGGAACACCTAAGCAGACGCTCAAAAACTTCTCAAGTACTTTAGAAGAGGGTAGAGCAGACTTAGTTGCATTATACTTTGTATACGATCAAAAGATTGTAGATATGGGCTTAGTACCGAATTTAGAAGTAGGAATGTCTGAATACGAAGGGTATATCAGAAACGGTATGATGCTTCAACTGCGTAGACTTGAGCTAGGAGAAGATATAGAAGAAGACCACATGCGTAACCGTCAATTGGTTGCTAAATGGGCTTACGAAAAAGGGAAAGCGGATAATGTTATTGAAAAGAAAGTAATTGATGGTAAAACATATTTCGTTGTAAACGATTATGATAAATTAAGAGATATTTTCGGACAATTGCTTAGAGAAATTCAACGAATTAAATCTCAAGGAGATTATGCAGCAGCGAAAGCGTTAGTTGAAGGATATGGTGTAAAAGTAGATCAAGAACTTCATAAAGAAGTTTTAGCACGCTACGAAAAACTTGATATTGCACCTTACAGTGGTTTTGTACAACCTAATTACGAAGTAGTAACTGCAGAAGATGGTTCAGTAGTTGACGTTAAAATGTCGTACGAAACTAATTATGTAAACCAAATGATGCGTTTTGGTAAGGATTATAGTTTTGTGTCAGTTGACAACAAATAACGCAATCCTATTTAAGGAATAACTCAAGTTAAAAGTATTTAAAAGGTTCAGAAATTTATTTCTGGACCTTTTTTGTTTTTAGCCAAACGTATTCGCAATTGCATCGAGTGCGAATTTGGTTCATAAGTACTAAAATAATCTAAAACACTAGCTTAAGCATTAGCAGTTGGTTGTTCCAAATTTTACAGATTAATTAAGTGGTGCTTAAGCGAATTGCAAAAAAAAATCGCGTTTTACTAAAGCCAGTCACAGACTGGCAAAATAAAACTTCGAATCTAAAACAGCGCGAAGTGTGAGCCTGGAGTCGTTAGTGAAAACAAACACTAATCAGTTTGAGCAACAACAGTTCTTCGCTTAATAAAAATCATTGAAATTAATACAGTAAAAAGTGTAATCGATCCAGATAGGACACTAATTATCTTGAAACTACTTACCAATCGTAGTTTTATGATTTGGCTTATTTCGGTTTTCAAATACTCTAAGCTAAGTGGGACTTTAGCATCACCATAATTAATAAGTTGAGCACTTAATTCATTTAGTTGAATCTGTGTTAAGCTAAATGGAACGACATCCTTTAATACTAACGCCTTAAAAATACTAATTCCAAGAGTGCCAAAAACCGCAATAGCTATTAAACCTGCCAATCTGCTAACAGTATTATTAATTCCTGAAGAAATTCCACTTCTATCTTCTCCTCCAGATGACATTACTGTTGTTGTTAAAGGTACAACTGTAATACCCATGCCAATTCCAGTAAGTACAATGGGTATAAAAAAGGTTGACCAGTAAGACTGAATACCAGAAGTCAAGTCTGGTAACTCAAAGGCTAAAAAACCAAGCCCCGTAATTAAAGGGCCAAAAATTAGCGGTAATCGGTAACCAAATTTAGCTACAATTTTTCCTGAAAGAACTGATAAGCCTCCAATTAAAATAACCAATGGAATCATTGAAATGGCAGCTTCAATGGGAGTATAGCCTTGGGCTTGAATTAGTACTAATGGAAAGAAAAACAGCGTGGCGCTTAAGGCTCCATAAATAAGAAAGGTAATAACGTTGGTTGCTGCAAAAGTTTTGTTCTTAAACATTTCAAGAGGTAACATAGGTCTATTACTCACTTTTTGAAACCATATAAAGAGCACGAATAACACTATCCCAGCTGCAATACAGACTTGCAAAAAGACATTGGAAAAAGATTCTACACTCATTTGAATCAAACCGTAACAAATTAATGCCAAAGAGATAATGGCTAAAATCGGACTCAAATAATGAGGCATTAGAGTACTTTCGGAGGAGGTTTCGCGTACTTTTTTGAATAAAATTAGGAGTGCAATGGCTCCCAAAGGAACATTTATAAGAAAAATCCACCTCCACAACCCGTTTTCAGATAGAAATCCCCCTAAAATTGGTCCAGCAATAGTGGTTATTGCACTAAACATTGACCAAATTCCAATTGCTCTAGCTCTTCTTTCTTTTGGGAAAAGTGCTGTAATCAAAGATAAACTTCCGGGAATAAGCAATGCAGCACCAATACCTTGAATAGATCTAAATACAATTAACCAAAAACCGTTTGTTGCAAGTGCACAAGTGACCGAACTCACAACAAATAGCACTATGCCCAGCATAAATACTTTTTTTCGTCCAACTACATCACCAATTGAACCTCCAACTAATAATAAAGCAGAAACAAACAGTGTAAATCCATTTACAATCCACAACAGTTCTGCACCGGTTAGATTAAGGTCGCGTTGAATCGCAGGCAATGCCACATTAAGAGCAGTGCTATCAATGAAAGTCATGCTAGAAGGAATAATAGTGGCAAATAATAGCCATATTCCGTCGCTTTTAGAAAAAGTTAAATTAGAATTCACTTAGGAAATTTAAGTAGGCAAAAATAGACTAATTTATTGGAAGAACAGTTTAGTTTTTGTTGATGACAACAGTACCCGAAGTTTCCACATTACTTTCATTTCCCTTTCGGTCAACAAGTTTTATCTTATAAGTGGTGTTTTCAGAATCATTTGACTGGTCAACTAAACCAATACATTCCCTTCATTATTCTTCTATTTTAAATGAAAAAAATCCTTGAATTTGATACAAATTACTCTCGTTTGGAATATCGTAACTTGTTATTTCGTCACCATCACTTATAACCGTTTTAAAATAAACCACCTCTTCAGGATTAAACATTGACGTATTTAAGGTGGCGGAAAGAAAATAAGGGGCGTTGTTGGTCATGCTGTCAAAGGAGGGGTAATTCTTAGCGGTATCTGATTTAATCATAAACGAGCTTATCTATGAGAATAGATAAGCTTAAGCACAAATACTTTTTTTAAGATAAAATCTTATTTACGATGCAAGAGCAGCTCTACAAACTTTCTCAGGCATATCAATGATTTTGTATTCCTTACTTAAGCTTATTATTGAACTAATCAATTGATTAAACTTAATAGGCTTCAATACTTATCCTGCGATATTGTATTTATAATCGTCATATAAGTCGTTATCATTTTTTGAAGACGTAACAACGTAAATTATTGTAGCCATAAATTCAGAATCAGATCTAAGTTCTTTTAAAAATGTAAAGCCATTCATTTTAGGCATGTTTAAATCTAATAGAATTAATTTAGGAACAGGTGTGATTTTTTGAAAACCATTTCTTCCTTTAAGCATATCCATTGCTTCTTCACCGTTTTTAGCAGTAACAATAGGATTCTTAATTTCTAAATTTTTAAATGATACTTGAGCACAAAGAGGATATATCTCTTCGTCGTCGATGAATAATATTTTTGTAGGGTTTTTCATAACTTATATTTATGATTTCACTAATACAAAAGCCTTGCCAAAGTTGGATTTTCGTGTCAAAAAATCCCAATAATTGCTAAAAAATGATGAAAGCCTTATAAATAACTCGCAAAAACCCCTTTAAAAGATGGTCTCAAATTAAATATTTGCTTGTAACTTGCGCCCTATGCATCAATTACTTTATATCAACTGGACAGTAAATCCTGAATTAGTAAATATTGGTCCTTTAACTATACGTTGGTACGGACTTTTCTTCGCATCTGCCTTTTTATTAGGGTATTACATAATGAAGAAGGTGTTCATAAAAGAAGGAATTAAAGAAGAATCGTTAGATAAGATTCTAATTTACACTATGGTGGGAACTATTGTTGGGGCACGTTTAGGACATGTATTGTTTTACGACTTCAAGGATTACCTCGCAAATCCAATAGATATTTTAAAAATATGGGAAGGCGGACTCGCTAGTCACGGTGCTGTAATCGGAATTTCCATAGCCTTGTATATCTTTTCAAAGAAAATTGTTAAAAAATCATTGCTTTGGACATTAGATAGAGTGGTGTTGACTATCTCAATAGGGGCATGTTTTGTAAGAGTGGGTAACTTAATGAATCATGAAATAATTGGACTCCCAACAACATTACCTTGGGCTTTTGAATTTACTTTAGTAGACCAACTACCACGTCATCCAGCCCAATTGTATGAAGCCTTTTCTTATTTAATAATCTTTTTAATATTGTCATATGGTTATTGGAAGAGAAATGCAGCGGAAAAAGAAGGACTTTTAGTTGGAATATTCTTTGTGCTAGTATTTGGAGCAAGGTTTTTTATAGAATTTTGCAAAGAAAACCAAGTAGCATTTGAGCAAGGTTTAAGCTTAAATATGGGTCAATTATTGAGCATACCTATTGTTCTTTTGGGATTTTTTCTAATTTTTAGAGCTATAAAGAACACTCCCGCTAATTAAAAGTAGCATCTAATTCTTTTCTCATATCACGTACAATATTTTCAACATGTTTAGCAAATAAATCGGGATCTTTATCAAACCAAGGTTCCGATTTTATTACTTCACCAATCATTATTTGAACCTTACCACCATTAATTTCAAATTTTCCTGAAGGGTTTACTTCGCGAGTGCCTTTAATGCAAAGTGGAATTATATCAACTTTACCTTGTTGGGCAATTAGGAAGCTTCCTCTTTTAAAAAAGCCCATCTCACCTGTTTTAGTTCTTGTTCCTTCTGCAAAAGATATTACACTGTTACCTTGATTAATTTGTTCTCCAGCTTTTTGAAAACTAATCATAGCTTGTTTTTTATTAAACCTGTCAACTAGTATAGTGCCCACGGCAAGCATAAACCATCCAAGAAAAGGAACTTTCTTCAGCTCTTTTTTGGCAACGAACGATAGATTTTTTTTCACAGCATAAGAAACAACCGGAATGTCTAATAAAGATTCGTGATTTGAGACATAGATAAAAGATTTACTATAATCTATTGGAGCCTTTTCAATAACTTGGAAGCGTATACCAGCTAGAAAAAGTATTATTGGAGACCAAATTACTCTAGAATACCATATGGCGTTTTTCATGTTAAATGAGAATATCCCGATTAGCAATGCTAAGATAACACCTGATGCTAAATGTAAAACGAGAAGAAAGATCCGAACTATTGAAATTATTTTATGCACGCCCAAAAGTACGATGTACTTCGAAAACTAATGTAAATTTGTTCTATGATTTTGAGCGAAGAGGAAAAAAAGCAATATAACAGGCACCTAATACTAGATGAAATAGGAGAGCTTGGTCAATTGAATTTAAAAGAAGCTAAAGTTGCCATTATAGGAGCCGGTGGTTTAGGGTGCCCTGTTTTACAATACTTGTGTGCGGCTGGTGTTGGTCAACTCACAGTTGTAGATGGTGATACTATCGATTCTTCTAACCTTCAGCGCCAAGTTCTATATGGAAAAGGAGATATAGGTCAAAACAAGGCGAAAGTTGCTGTAAGAGCCTTAAAAACTAAAAACGCGTTTGTTACTTTTATTGCCATTTCTCAGAATGTAAATCAAGAAAACATTATAAGCATTATTAAGGATAGCACAATAGTGGTTGACTGTTCGGATAACTTTAATACGCGTTATTTAATTAATGATGCTTGCGTTTTAACTCATAAAACTCTTGTATTTGGCTCTATTTTAAAATTTGAAGGACAATTAGGTGTTTGTAATGTAAAAGAATCAAACGGTCTCTATAGTCCAAACTATCGTGATTTATATCCTGAAACTCCCTTAGCTGCTGATTCTCCATCTTGTTCAGAAGTTGGTGTATTAGGTGTTTTACCATCGTTAATTGGAACCATGCAGGCCTCTGAAGTAATTAAGATAATTGTAGGATTAGATGGAGTGCTTATTGGTAAAGTGTTAAGCTATAATTTGTTAAACCACCAAACTTATACTTTATCCTACGAAAGAGATCCAGAAAACCAGCTAAACGAACCTGATTTTGATTTATATACATTTCCTTATGCCTCATTTTGCGGAGCAGAAGTTACACAGCTAAACATTGATGACTTTTATAAAAAGATTTCAACTAAGAATACCGTTTTAATTGATGTACGCACATCTGATGAACGCAAAAAAGAAAGTATAGGTGGACTTCACATTCCATTTGAATTTGTTGAGTCCAGAATTGGAGAATTTAAAAGAGAAACAACGTACTTATTTTACTGCAAATCCGGTTTTAGAAGTGCAAATGCAGCTCAATTACTTATAAATCAAAACTTTTTAACGGATCAAGTATTTAGCTTAAAAGGTGGTTTAGAGGCAATTGAAAAAAGCAATTCTAATTAATCGTAACGGCAAATAACCTCTTTTTTAGATTTGCGGTGGATATCTGGAACGGTGGCATTTGATTTAGGGTATCCCACTGGTAGCAATAGGTATGGGCGTTCATTTTTTGGTCTATTTAAGATTTTAGCCAAAAAGTCCATCGGACTTGGAGTATGAGTCAGTGTAACTAAACCCGCATTATGAATGGCTGAGATTAACATGCCACAAGCAACTCCAACTGATTCATTTACGTAGTAATTATTGGCTTTTTCATCACCATCCATTTCATAAACTCTTTTAAAAACAATTACAAGGGCCGGTGCTTCTTCCAGGAAGGGTTTTTTCCAGTCAGTTCCAAGAGGAGCTAAGTCTTTTAGCCAACGTTCACTCATTCGTCCGCCATAACTTATTTTTTCTTCATCTTCTGCGGCTTTGCGAATAGCAGATTTAATATTTTTATTGGTTACGATGCAAAAGGTCCAAGGTTGTTTATGAGCACCAGAAGGCGCAGTAGAGGCCGTCATAACAATTTTCTCGAGTACTTCTTGTGAAATTGCTTCGGTAGAAAAGTCTCGTACACTTCGTCTAGAATTTAAAGAATCGAATAAACTATTCACTTTTTCTATCTGTTCAGCCTTATTAATTGTAACTGTTTTATAAGGAATGAATGGAAAAATCATGATTTTGTATTTTAATGGGCTAAAATGCTATTGAAGGCAATAAATGTCTTAAAAAAGTAAGAACTTAATTGCAATAACTCTGTTTCAGAATTCTGAGACAAAATTAGCTAAAGATTTTGTTTTGAGAGGTAGATATTGCCTATCATCGGCCTTAGGCAGATGGTAGGCTTTTTTATTTCCTAACGATTATTTTTTCCCAATAACGCTTAGAGCCATCTAAAATTTCAATGAAGTAAGCTCCATCAGCAAGGTGCTCAATATTTCTATTGATTAGTGGTTTGTCTATTGGCCATTGCTCAACAAGTTCTCCAAAATTTGTAAAAATCCTTAAATAAAGCCCTTTTGAAAAATCTAATGTTAATGGTAGTTCAACAATTAAATTATCCACAACAGGATTGGGGAACACTTTAAATCGAATAGACTCTAAATTGTCAATCGACAAGGCTGGATCTTTGTCTGGTGTTTTTCCTGAGCCTGAAACGCCTTCTGCGATAGTTATGTGGAACATTATTGTGTCAGTGCCACATGAATTACTTACAATTAGAGTAACCTTAAACACTCCACCTTGTGCGTACACATGTACAGGATTTTTTTCTAAAGACGGAGTTGAACGATCTCCAAAATCCCAGCTATATGAATTATTTCCAAGAGAGTCGGAACCAAAAAAGCTCACTGTTAAATCATCATAATTATAAGAAAATTTTGAGAATGGCAGTGGCTGCACATTAACATTTTTTATAATAGTATCTCTACATCCTCCAGAAGAAGAGACAATTAATCTAACATCATAAATACCCCATGTAGGATATACATACGATGGGTTTTGAAGTCTACTGGAATCGCCATTACCGAACTCCCAAGCCCATGCAATAATATCTTTACCATTTCCTATACTTTCATCACTGAACTGAATGGAATCTTGTTCACAAATAGCGTTGGGTGGTGTAAAGGCTGCTGTTGGCGGAGTAGTTGATGGCTCAATTGTAATGCTTAGTACCGATGAACAGTCAAAACCTTGAACTGGTGTTAAAGTTACTGTGTACGTTTGTTTACCGCTTCCTTCAGAGATTTGAATAGATCTTGTGCTGTCCCCAGTGCTCCATTTATAGCTAGTGAAGCCAACAGGTGCGCTTAATGTTAATATAGTATCACCAGAACATAAATCTCCAGAAACCTCTATTTGAAGGGATGTAACAACAGCATCTAGGTAGGCATATCCAAAATGATCACCAGCACTGCAATCTCCAACACCAAATTCAATAGTTACGAATTGTCCAATTTTATCGCTTAAATCAATACCTACAGTTGACCAATCTCTATAAACAACATCACCAGAAGTACTAGCTGAAAAACATGGAATAGAAGCGGTACTCACAACCTTGTAAAATCCACAGGATACAGGATTATCCAAATTGTCAAGCACTTGTGCTTCAAATCTTGGCTGAGCTGCAGCATCATGTTCTGGATTTGGTACCTGTAAAACAACAGCAAACTTGTAAATAACCCCGTTAGTTTGCGGCGTTACTAAAAATCGATAGCGTAAACGTTCTGCTTGAGCGCCATCACCTTGGTTTCCTAATCGAGCAGAAAAATTACCACCTGGCGCTACTGTGGTAACAACATTATCTGTTCTAGGATCCGTACTCGTTCCTGAAGTAATTGTGTGTCGATTAGGTTTAAAACCAGATGAGGGAGTGTTTATTGGGCAACATGTACCATAGGCAGCTTGCCAGCTAGCAAAATTGCCTAGTTCAAAGTCTGAATTAACTGCATTATTTTGAGCATTAATGACTATTTTCGAACAATTTGGGTCTGGTTTAGCTATGTTCAAAGTGTAACCAGAAACACATCTCGGTGCTCCAGAAGATTTATCAATCATTATGAAATAAGTTTTTCCAACTGTTACATCAAAGTTCAAAGTTTTACTAGCCGTTATGTTTTCGTTAAAAGCAACACAACTACCAGTGTCAGGACAACCTTCGTAAATAAACACGGCAGTATTAATGATTCCTGGTGATTCTAAGTTAAGGAATACACCACCCGCTAAAGTTGCGGTAAAAACATAAAGCTTCTCTTCACTTTGAGTAAATGAATTATTACCGCAAGTTTGAACATTGGCTGCATTGTAATTATTACCATCGCCACAAGTGGTTTCGGCTCCAATTGATACATAAGGTAAAGTAATTGGAGAGGCAAATGCATTGGCGCAATTTGAACCCTGGGAAAAAAGATTTGAAGTACTAAAGAATGCGAATAGGAGTAGTATATTATATTTCATTAACATAGGTTGTAAAGCAGTCAACAACAAATATAATCAATTCAAATAATTTCTCATATCATTTGAGAAAGTAAAAAACACGATTATTAGATTTTGAATCATGTTTTTTAAGGAATAACTCTATTAAACAAAGGATATTTTTAATTTTTTTTAGTCATTCATTGGACTCCATATTAGGGCTATTTAGGCTCAATAAGTTTATTCATTTTTAGGCAAAATACAGGAACGAATTGTAGGGTAGGATAGGGTTAAAAGTCGAGTTTTAAATATCCCTTTTTTGTCAAGGAAAATTACCCTCTTCAATTTTTCCCAATTTAATTTTCCTAAAACTATTATATACCTAAAATCATTTATATAATTTATAACATTAGTTAAACTATATAAACATTTGATAAATAGATATTAATATTAATTTGTATTAATAATGTGATTGTATTTACTCTAGTTTAGTAGAACAATGACTTTTTGTCATGTAGTGCTTTTTAGTATATCATATAAATTAGATAATCAGATATATAACATATATAATATAAAGTAATACTATATATTAAATGAGCCACCTATTCATCTTAATATTAGATCATAAAAGGAGGTGAGTATTTATGCAAAATTTTAATTTTATTTGTTGTTGATTGATTTTCGTTACAAAAATTTATAAATGAATATAGATTTTTGAGAAGATTTTTTAATAACTTTTGGCCTCTTAAATACATCAAAAATCCCCTTACTAATTCGAATGAGATTTAGGTTAATTTTATGAATGAAAATTGCTTCTATTTTGTGCGTAAAATAAGTGCAAAAATTAGGGAGAAAAATAGACCAATTGGAAGCACTGTCATGAAGATAACAAAGCCTTGAAATACATTATTAAAAACTAATTTTCGCATTGGATTATTCTCTTCAACAAATTTAACTTTCTCAGCAATCGACATTCCAGAGTAATCAATTCCCGACCATAAATCAGTATTCTTTTATTCATTTTGCTAAAAACGTCAATTGTTAGGAGATGCTAATTTATACTCTTAGCTTTAAACTTTAGAATAATACTTATATCTCACTTACATGATCAACACAATTAAAACTCTAGCACTTGTATTAATACTATTCGGAAGTACACATATTCGGGCTCAATCAGAAAAGTCTTTTCCTCCTATTTTAGGTAACGATTTGAATGGATTAAGAGTACCATTACCTGAGATAAGCAAAAATCGATACGCAATAATAGGATTAGTTACAAGTAAAGAGGCCATTGATAGTTTGTATGATTGGTATATACCTATAGCTGATAATTTTGCTTGGGATGATGAAATAGATACTTGGTTTGTTGTTTTAATGGGAGGGATGAATCAAAGCATTAGCATGAGTATTCAAAAGGAAATTAGAGATTTTGTTCTTGAAGAATACTATGAAAAAGTAGTTATTTTCAAGGGAAATGCAAAAAATGCACGAGAATCACTCAATATTAAAGAACCTACAAAGCCTTATTTCTTTGTAATTGACCCTTCAGGCAACATTGTCTATAAAACTTATGGGAAGTATACTGAAGAAAAATTAGATGAAATAATCATCGCAATTGACGGCGAAATATACATTGATTCCGAAATGGATTAAATAAGAGCTTTTTGCTCGATTTTTCTTAATATATTTGGAAACTAATAGCCAAATATATGTCAGACGTATTATCATTTATTGAAAAAAACCGGGAACGATTACTTGAAGAAATTCAAGACTTACTTAAAATTCCATCTGTAAGTGCAGATCCAAAATACAAACAAGATGTTTTGGATACTGCTCAATTTGTAAAAGAGAAATTAGAATTAGCTGGAGCTGAAAACGTAGAAGTTTGTTCAACTGCTGGTTATCCAATTGTTTACGGCGAAAAAATTATAGACCCAACATTACCAACCATTTTGGTTTACGGTCACTACGATGTTCAACCACCAGATCCGTTCGAATTATGGGATTCTCCACCATTTGAGCCAGTAATCAAAAATGATAAAATTTATGCTCGTGGCGCATGTGACGATAAAGGTCAGATGTACATGCATGTGAAAGCATTCGAATATATGATGTCGAATAATGCTTTGGCTTGTAACGTGAAATTTATGATTGAAGGTGAAGAAGAAGTTGGTTCTGAAAACCTTGAATTGTTCATTAAAGACCAAAAAGATAGGCTAAAAGCTGATGTGGTGCTGATTTCTGACACCTCAATGATTGCTAATGATACACCATCAATAACTGTAGGTTTAAGAGGCTTAAGCTACTTAGAAGTTGAAGTAACTGGACCAAATAGAGATTTGCACAGTGGTGTTTACGGCGGAGCTGTAGATAATCCTATTAATGTGTTATGTGAAATGATTGCTTCAATGAAGGATGAAAATAAACACATTACAATCCCAGGATTCTACGATGAAGTGAACGAGGTAAGTAAAGATGAACGTAAAGCTATGGCTGAAGCTCCATTTAATTTATCCAATTACAAAAGTGATTTAGCTATCGAGGATGTTGATGGAGAGTCAGGTTATTCTACTTCAGAAAGATCTTCTATAAGACCTTCTCTTGATGTAAATGGTATTTGGGGTGGTTACACTGGCGAAGGTGCTAAAACGGTGCTTCCGTCAAAGGCATACGCTAAAATTTCGATGCGATTGGTTCCAAATCAAGATAGTGCAACGATAACAAAGTTATTTAAGAAGCATTTTGAGTCAATAGCTCCTGAAACTGTTAAAGTAAAAGTTACTCCTCATCATGGTGGAGAACCTGTAGTAACACCTACAAACTTTAGAGCTTATCAAGCAGCTAGTATGGCAATGGAAAAAACATTTGGTAAAAAACCTATTCCTCAACGAGGTGGTGGTAGTATTCCAATTGTTGCTTTATTTGAAAAAGAACTTGGTTTAAAAAGTATTTTAATGGGCTTTGGCTTGGATTCAGATGCAATACATTCGCCAAATGAAAGCTTTGGAATATTCAATTACTTTAAAGGAATTGAAACCATCCCTTATTTTTACGAGTATTACGCTGAGCTTAAGAAAGCTAAAGCTTAATTAGAGAAAAACTGAGTTTCTACAAAAAACTCAGTTTTTCCTATTAGTCTTACTTTTTGTTTATTTCTAACTGTATAAAAGCTGTCGGCTGCGTAAAATAAATCCGTACTAGAATCATAAAGTGGATTTTTCTCTGATGATTGAATAGTTATGCTCTTAACTTCCGATTTGCTAAACTTCACAACAACCTTTTTTACTTGAATACTCTTGTCTGTACTGACATAAGTAATGGTTTTTGAGCCACTATCAATAACTGTGTCAACAGAATATAAATCGCGCCAAGCCGCTTTGTTTATATCCGATTTTATAAATACTTTTAACTCTTTGTCCCAGCTTTTAATGGTTTGAATACTCTCTTCAATACCGTCCTTAGTGATTTTTTTGGCGATTTGAGGTTTTTCATTTTCTAAACGTTGAATCTCTGCTTTGAAGTAGTCAGAAATACTAAAAAACAAATCCTTTTCAGTAGATATTGGGCTTGAAGAACATCCAGCTAAGATTAAGGCAGTCAAAAAAATAAGAGTATATTTCATAATTAATTTAATAGAGACTTTCCAGTCATTTCTTTAGGTTGCTTAACACCCATTATTTCCAATATTGTAGGTGCTACATCAGCTAGTTTACCTTGAACTTGTTGTAGCTTAAGGTTGTCACCGATGGCAATACATGGAACCAAGTTTAAGCTGTGTGCAGTATTTGGAGAACCATCTTCGTTTAGCATGAAATCGGCATTACCGTGATCTGCAATAACAATAAATTGATAACCGTTTTCCAGTCCGCTTGTTACTACTTCTTTTAAGCAAGTATCAACGGTTTCACATGACTTTACTACGGCATCAAACACTCCAGTATGTCCAACCATATCAGGATTTGCAAAATTTAGACAAATGAAATGTGCATTTTGTTTCGAAAATTCCACTTTTAGCGATTCAGTAAGTTCCATTGCACTCATTTCTGGTTGCAAATCATAGGTTGCCACTTTTGGTGAGTTTTTTAAGATTCGTTTTTCACCAACAAAGGGGTGTTCACGTCCTCCTGAAAAGAAAAACGTCACATGAGGGTATTTCTCGGTTTCAGCCATCCTAATCTGATTTAGATTATTGTCTGACAGCACTTCGCCAAGAGTGTTTTTCAAATTGTCTTTAGTAAAAAGCACCGCTACATTCTTAAAAGTTGCATCATACTGAGTAAAAGTTACTACAGACAAGGGTAGCTTTTTCATTTCCGCATTTGGAATGTCTTTTTGACATAAGGCTGTGATTAGTTGACGCGCTCTATCTGTTCTGAAATTAAAGCAAATAACCAAGTCTTTGGCTTCAATAGTAATAGGATTGGAGTTAGTATCTTTTGAAACAGAGATAGCCTCCATAAATTCGTCGGTTATGCCTTTAGAATACTGCTCATTAATCGTTTTAATTGGGTCGGTAGTGCTAATTCCCATCCCCGAAACAAGTAAATCATAAGCTTTTTTAACTCGTTCCCAGCGATGGTCTCTATCCATTGCGTAATATCGTCCTATTATTGATGCTAATTGAACCTTGGTTTTGGCGCAGTGCTCTAAAAGTTGGGCAACATACTTTTTACCATTTGTTGGGTCGGTATCTCTACCATCTAGAAAAGCATGAATGTAGGTGTTGGGTATTTCTAGCTCTTTGGCGATCTCGCATAAAGCATATAGGTGATTTTGATGAGAATGCACACCACCATCACTTAAAAGTCCAATAAAATGAACCTTTCTACCTTCATTTTTGGCTTTTTTAAGGTGATTTATTAGAATTTTATTGTTTTGAAATTCACCTGTTTTAATGGAGTTATTAATTCTTGCTAATTCCTGAAAAACCACTCTACCAGCACCAATATTTAGGTGCCCAACCTCCGAATTACCCATCTGTCCTTCGGGTAAACCCACATATTTGCCACATGCATGAAGCTTTGTATGGGAATAGCTTTCCATTAAATGGTCAAAGAAAGGAGTTTTAGCAGCCTTAGTAGCATCAATTTTTGGGTTGGTTCCAATACCCCAACCGTCTAAAATTAATAAAGCTGTTTTTTGAATGGTCATAAGGCAAAAGTAACATAATTGAAAGTAGATTGTTCCGTTTTTTGCCATTCAAATGTGGAAAACTGCAGTATTTTTTATAACGCTTAGGAAATAAGAATTGATAAATTGCACATCTAAATTTAAAATCAAATGGTCAGAAGTTTATTCTTATTAGCCCTTATTTCAGTAACAACAATGGCCTTTACGCCAAATCAAGCAACTTTTGATTCGATTGAAAGTTTATTCAAAACCAATAATCTTGATGGATTTGCGGTGTTGATTCATGAGGAAGTAGTTGTTTGTTTTCAAGATGATGAAAGTGTATTAAATAGATTGGATGCCTTGAAAGAGATTAAAACTTATTTTAAAAACTATCCTCAGACATCTTTTGTATGGAAACATAAAGGAAAATCAAAAGATGGAATTCATTTTGCTATAGGTGAATACACTTCTAAAAGTAAGAAAATCTCTTGTTATTTTTATCTCAAACCAGATACTAACAACAAATTGTTGGTTCGAGAAATGCGTTTTGAAATTTAGATTATGGAAGATTATCTTAAGAGCAATGAATTTCAAACATTGCTTAACCTAGCACTTACTGAAGATATTGGTGGCGGAGATTATACCTCTTTGGCCTGCATTGAACCTGGTAAAAAGGAAAGTGCAGTAATGATTGCTAAGGAGCAAGGAATTATTGCTGGTGTAGAATTAGGTGAATACATTTTCAATAAAGTCAATTCAAAGCTAAAAGTTCATTGCTTGAAAAAAGATGGTGATCTAGTGCAAGTTGGTGATGAAATAATGAAAATTAGTGGTGATGCCGTTGCCATTTTAACTGCCGAAAGAACTGTTTTAAACTTTATGCAACGACTTAGTGGGGTTGCAACAACCACAAATAAAGTAACACAACTCTTAAAAGGCACAAACACCAAGGTTTTAGATACTCGAAAAACCACTCCGGCATACCGGTTTTTAGAAAAATGGGCAGTGAAAACTGGGGGTGGAACGAATCATCGCTTTGGCTTATACGATATGATTTTAATTAAAGACAATCATGTGGATTACGCTGGCGGGATAATTCAAGCTATTCAGAACTCAGTTGCTTATTTAAAAATACAGAATCTAGCTATCCCAATAGAAATCGAGGTAAGATCTATGATGGAACTCGAATCTGTAATGCAAGTTGGAAAAGTTGATAGAATTTTATTAGATAATTTTACTCCTAAGGAGGTAAAAGAAGCGGTTCAACTAATTGGCAAGCGATTTATAACTGAAGCATCAGGTGGAATTACTTTAGATAATTGTAAAGCTTATGCCGATGCTGGGGTAGACTTTATATCAATGGGAGCAATAACGCACTCTGTTAAAAGCTTAGACCTGTCCTTAATAATCTAAAGGTTTTTCATAAGATAGTTATACATTTCCACCATGGCAGTAATATCATTCTTGTTTACCGTTTCAATGGGAGAATGAACATTATCTTCAGGAGCTCCAACAAAACACCAATCAATTGGGTAAGGGCTTGCAGCAAGTACATTCCCATCACTGCCACCAGCGCTTTCAACTTCTAATTGATACTTCACACCGCTTTTATTGGCAAGAGCTACAATTTTATCTAGGTAAGATCTTCTTGGAATACCAGAATCTCGCAAAGAGATTGCTACGCCCCCCCCATGTTTTACCCCTTCGGTAGTCCAAGTTATATCAGAAATTAAGGCCTGTGCAACCCCAAAATTTTCATACATGTATTTTCCTAAAAAGGAAACAGAACCACCACCAACTTCTTCGTAGCAAGAGAAAACGATTAAACCGTCTTCTAAATTTTCAGCAACTTTTAATACGCTCCAAACTCCTAAGCGATTATCCATATAACAAGAAGTAATTAGCTCATCAGTTTCTTTAAAGTCACTTACAAAACTCAGATTCGTTCCTCGGTCAATTTCTCGATCAAAATCATAGCGTAGAGAACCGTTTTCATCGCAAAGTAGGGTGCAAACTATATCACCTTTGCTGTCTTTACCATGAAGTTTGTAACCCGATTTGGCTTTTGGGCCACCAATTTTAACTAATTCGGTACCATACCGAACGGTAAAACCAATATTGTCTAAATGAGCAAAAATTGCAGTTCGAGGCTTCCCAAATTTTAGAATAACACAGTCACGAAGAAGGCCACCTGAAAAAACTTCAGGTTGATGCTTAAACGATTTCTTGTTTTTATTAACATAATCTAGTACAAACTCAGTCATAGCTGCTTCATTTCCTGAAGGCGCATGAATGGCACACATTTCTTTTAATAATTGCATTTGGCGAATGTAATGTTGTTATTGATGTGATTAAAATTTTAATGGATATTCATTTTTTAATAAAGATTTATTGAAATGATTTTGCAACTTAGGCTCCATGAATGTTCATTTTATAGCAATAGGAGGTAGCGCCATGCATAATTTAGCTATAGCGCTAAAAATCAAAGGCTATCATATTACCGGGTCGGATGACGAAATTGTAGAACCTTCAAAATCGAGGTTACTAAAATTCAATATACTACCGGCTAAAATTGGTTGGGATAAAAATAATATTCACGGTCAACTTGATGCGGTGATTGTAGGAATGCATGCTCGAGCAGATAATCCAGAATTGCTAGAAGCAAAAAAGCAGAATATTCCAATTTACTCCTACCCTGAGTATGTTTACGAACAATGTAAGCGTAAAAATAGGGTAGTAATTGGTGGAAGTCATGGGAAAACTACCATCACCTCAATGATATTACACGTTTTAAAGGAAGTAAACCTAAATGTAGATTATTTAGTAGGCGCTCAGCTTGAAGGATATGATTGTATGGTTCAATTGAGCGATGCAAAAACTGCTATTTTAGAGGGTGATGAATACTTAAGTTCTCCTATAGACCCACGGCCAAAATTTCATCTTTATAAAGGAAATGTTGCTGTGTTAAATGGCATAGCATGGGATCATATTAATGTGTTTCCAACAATGGCAGACTATGTAAAACAGTTTGAATTATTTATTGAAAGCCTAGATGAAAAAGCAGTTGTCTATTATTACATTAAAGACAGATATAACTTTGAGATAGTAACTAATTCAACTCGAAAGGATATAAAATTTATTGGGTATACAGAGTTAAGATCTGAATATCGTGACATGAATCAAGTTGTTGTTTATCAGAATATTGATTATCCAATTCAGGTTTTTGGGGACCATAATTTGCAAAACATGCAAGCTGCAATATTGGTTTGCACGGCATTAGGTGTTAGTCCTAAACTGTTTTTAATTGCGATAGGTTCATTTACTGGAGCCTCAAAACGCTTAGAATTAATTGAAGAAACAAAGAACAGTGCCGTTTATAAAGATTTTGCCCATTCGCCAAGTAAACTTAAAGCAACAACAAGTGCAGTAAAAGCAAAATTGCCAAAAAGATATTTGATAGCGTGTATGGAACTGCATACGTTTAGTAGTTTAACCAAGACTTTCTTACAGGAATATGGGGGCACAATGGAAGCAGCAGATGAAGCAATAGTTTACTACAACCCACATACACTTAGTCATAAAAAGTTAGAAAATATTAATGAAAAAGAGGTTGAAGCTGCCTTTAAAAAGGAAGGTTTAAAGGTGTTTACCGACTCTTTTTTGCTAATTAATTATTTGAAAAGCTTAACTTATACTGATAAGAATTTGTTGTTAATGAGTTCAGGAAATTTTGATGGTATAGATCTCAATAAGTTTGGCAAAGAGTTGTTAAACTAAAAGCTATATAGATAATTACAGTTATATCTACCAATTACAATAATTTATCATCAAATACTTTCCTTTAAAACTAGAAAATATTTTAATGTAAAATGGATATATACTGCTCACAAATAGAATGTTAAATACTTTCCTTGACTTGCGAATCGAATTAAAACCTTAAGCTGTTTTAAAGTTTTGCGCATATGGGGATAAATCAATGATGAAAAGAACAAAATACTTTGTTTATTTTGTTCGTTGTGAGTAATTACTATTTACGATTCATTTAATACAAAAAAATCATTTATGCCTACAGGCAATAAATTCAAATCTTCTAAAAAACAACCTGCTTCAAAAATTAATTTGAAGCTGGGTTCGTTTAAAAATGAAAAATTCACCAAAATACTTGGACTTTTTTGCATTTTATTGAGTGTAATACTTTGTGTATCATTTGTTTCTTACTTATTTACTGGTAAGGCCGACTTTGATGTGGTAAAAGAAGTAGACGGCAGCTTATTAGCTAATGTAGAAGCCAATAAAGTTGAAAATTGGCTAGGATCTATGGGTGCATGGTTAAGCCATTTGTTCCTTTATCGCTGGTTTGGGATTTCATCTTTTGTAGTAGTGTATTTATTGTCCATTTTCGGATTACGATTGCTAATAGATTTTAAAATTCATCCAATAAGCAAATCAATATTTTACGGTGCATTCACCTTATTTTTTACATCAATTTTCTTTGGCTTTTTTGAGAACGCAATACCTTCAATTCCTGATTATTTAAGTGGAAACTTTGGGGTGGTAATTAATAATTGGTTTAATTCCTTTATTGGAGTGATTGGAACTGGAGTATTTATACTTTTTGTGTTGTTTAGCTTTTTAGTTGTGGCCTTTAATTTAGATTTCAAAAAACTTGGAATACCAAACTTTATAGGTACTGATACCAATAAAGAATTAACTTCTGAATATGATGAAGAACTTGCTCTTACTCCAGAAGAAGAGAAAGAATCTGTTGATGGAATAGAACTTACCACTGAAAAAAATCCTGATGAATTTACTAAGTCGTTGGAAATTGAAAATGGCTTGGAAGAGGATGACTTTGAAGAAGTTGTTAAAGTAGAAAAGCTAATAGAAGAGAAAACCGATGAGATTCCAGAGCTAGAAATTGAGCTGGAAGAAACAGTAAAGGAAGAAGAAGTAACTTCTGATAGTGTTGTAGCAGAATACGGTGAGTATGATCCTAAATTAGACCTAAGTAATTACAAGCATCCAACGGTTGACTTATTAGATGAGTACGGAAAGGATAAGATTAAAGTTAGTCAAGAGGAGTTAGAAGAGAATAAAAACAAAATTGTGGAGACCTTAGGTCACTATAAAATTGATATTGCAAAAATAAAAGCAACCATTGGACCAACTGTTACGCTATACGAGATTGTACCAGCAGCGGGAGTTAGGATTTCAAAAATTAAAAATTTAGAAGATGATATTGCTCTTAGTTTAGCTGCATTGGGGATTCGTATTATTGCTCCAATTCCTGGAAAAGGTACAATTGGTATTGAAGTGCCAAACCAAAATCCTGAAATTGTTGGGTTGAAGTCGGTTTTAGCAACTGAAAAGTTCAAAATAAGTAAAATGGACCTTCCTATTGCTTTAGGTAAAACTATTAGTAATGAGGTTTTCATTACCGATTTAGCTAAAATGCCTCACCTATTAATAGCTGGTGCTACTGGTCAAGGTAAGTCGGTTGGGATTAACACCTTATTACTTTCTCTTATCTACAAAAAGCACCCATCGCAACTTAAATTGGTGTTGGTAGATCCTAAAAAGGTTGAATTAAGCATCTATAAAAAAATAGAACGACACTTTTTGGCGAAATTACCAGGAGAAGATGAAGCTATTATTACAGATACTAATAAGGTTGTTGCTACATTGAACTCATTGTGTATTGAAATGGATACTCGGTATAACTTGTTAAAAGATGCAAGTGTTCGTAATCTAAAAGAGTACAATGCCAAGTTTGTTAACCGTAAGCTAAACCCAACAGAAGGTCATAGGTACATGCCATTTATTGTTTTGGTTGTGGATGAGTTTGCTGATATGATGATGACAGCGGGAAAAGAGGTGGAAACGCCAATAGCACGTTTAGCCCAATTAGCAAGAGCTGTTGGTATTCACTTAGTAATTGCTACGCAAAGACCTTCGGTAAACATTATTACAGGTACAATTAAGGCTAACTTCCCGGCACGTATTGCCTTTAGAGTAACTTCAAAAATTGATTCACGAACTATTTTAGATAGTGGTGGTGCCGATCAGCTAATTGGTCGTGGAGACATGTTGTTTTCTGATGGAAATGACTTGATACGTTTGCAATGTGCTTTTGTTGATACTCACGAGGTAGAAGAGATCGTTAGCTACGTAGGTGGCCAACAAGGCTATTCAGACGCCTTCTTATTACCAGAATATATAGATGAATCTGCATCTACATCCCCAGGGCAGGTTGATCTAAAGGATAAAGACATGATGTTCAGAGATGCAGCAATTGTTGTGGTTCAAAACCAACAAGGAAGTACCTCACTAATCCAACGAAAGTTGAAAATTGGTTATAACAGAGCGGGTAGAATAATTGACCAATTGGAAGCTGCTGGTATTGTGGGTAATTTTGAAGGAAGTAAGGCGCGAGATGTGTTAATTCCCGATGAACATTCATTAGAATTACATTTAACTCAATTAGAAGAAAGCTTAAATTAAACGATTGCGTATTTTTGTAGTCATAACAGAAACGATAAAAAAAATGAAGACTTTAAGTATCACATTCCTATTATTCATTTCAGCATTTTTCACAGTAAATGCTCAAGATTTAACCGATCCAGTAGCTAAAAAGATATTGGCAGGCGTTAGTGCTAAGTTTAACAGTGCAACAACCATTAAAGCAGACTTTATTTATACCCTAGAAAACAAAGAAGCAGGCTTAAAAGTATCACAGCCAGGTAAATTATGGGTAAAAGGTGATAAGTATAAGGTGGAGTTAGAGCAACAAGAGATTATTTGTGACTCAAAAAATGTTTGGACCTATCTAAAAGATATGGAAGAAGCCACTTTGAGTGAGGTTGACCCATTAAATGATGAATTTAAACCATCGGAGCTATTTACTATTTACGAGAAAGACTTTGACTACATCTACAAAGGAGAAGAAGTAAGTAATGGTAAAACAATGCAGGTAATCGACCTGAGTCCTAAGGACAAAAACAAGCCATACTACCTAATTAGAATGGCTATTGACAAAAAGACTTCTGAGCCATTAGAATTTAAGCTATTTGAAAAGTCTGGAAACAGATACACTTATACTATAAAGACATTAAAATTAAACTCTACAATGGATGACAGCCAATTTACTTGGAACAAACCAGCGAGCATTGAGGTTATAGATTTAAGATAATGCGAATATCAGAAGGATCATTAAAGAAGTTAGACCAAATTTTCACGTCTCAGGGCTATAAAGTTCGAATGGAACGTGGAAATTTTAAATCTGGCACTTGTATGCTCCTTCAAAACAAGATGATTGTAATTAACAAGTTTGCATCACTCGAAATAAAACTTAGCACCTTATCTGATTTGCTTATTGAAACTGAGGTTGACGAAACATTAATTCCTGAAGAGCTTCAATCTTTTTACTTTCAGCTTAAACAAACAAAACTTAACGTTTGAAAATCACCTTCCTTGGTACCGGAACTTCAACAGGCGTACCAGTTATAGCATGTAACTGTGAAGTCTGCACAAGTAGTGATTCAAAGGATAAGCGTACTCGATCTTCTGTACTAGTTGAGGTGGACGGGCAAACAATTGTAATTGATACTGGTCCAGATTTTAGGCAACAAATGCTTAACGCGAAGGTGCAAAAGTTGGATGCTGTGTTTTATACTCATGAGCATAAAGACCACACTGCAGGATTAGACGATATTAGAGCGTTTAACTTTGTTCAAAAGCGAGCTATAGATGTATTTGCCGATGTAAGAGTTCAAAAGCAGCTTAAAATGGAGTTTTCCTATATTTTTTCTGATAAAAAACTTCCGGGGCTTCCAGAAATCAACTTACATTCCATTGAAAACACTCTTTTTGATGTAAATGGGATAGAGGTGCTACCAATTGAAGTGCTACATCATAAATTGCCTGTATTGGGTTTTCGAATTAAAGATTTCACCTATATTACTGATGCTAAAACCATAGCTGAAGAAGAGCTTGAAAAGATAAAGGGATCAAAAGTGTTGGTATTAAACGCCCTTCGAAAAACAGACCATATAAGTCACCTTTCCTTATCTCAGGCATTAGAGATTATTGACTATGTAAAGCCAGAGAAGGCTTATCTAACCCATATTAGCCATTTTATGGGTACCCATGAAGAAACCAATAAGCTTTTACCAAATGGGGTGGAAGTTGCGTTTGATGGGTTAATTATCGAGTAGAATTTTCATTTTGAATAATAAGTTTTCATTTTGAAAAATATTGACATCAATTAAATTCCAAATCTTCACTATTAATTTATACTTATACGCCATGTAATCAATTTTTTATGAATTGAATTATTTGTGTTAAAATGGTTCGAGGTGAAGATTTAATTATTACCGACAGTGTAAATTCACTAGTAACTGAAAAACTTAAGGCCTTAAATCTATTACTCGAATTCAATTTTAAATTTATATCTGTGTAAAACATTGGCTAATAATTATTTTCCCTTGTTTAAAATAAATTGACCTAAACTTAGGTTGTTTACTTGGTTTTCCTAACGTAACTTACGTTTTATAAACTTTATCAAACTTTTAGATATGCTTAGCAAAAGAATTTTAGTACTAGTAATAACAGTAATGGTACTTGCAGTAAGCTGTAAAAAAGATGGTACAAGCATTTTAAATTCTATCAAACCCAACGATTTTCTATCTTCAAATAAGTACACTTCATTAACAGTTGAAATAGTTTATGTTAATGGATTTAAACCCACTACAAACACTGTTAACAACTTGAAAACATTCTTAACACAGCGTTTAAACAAGCCAGAGGGCATTACAATTATTGAGAGAGAAATTGCATCTCCTGGTAATAGCTCCTATTCTATATCCGATATAATATCTGTTGAGAAAAACAACCGCCAGCAACAAACAGAAGGTGACAATCTCGCAGTATTCTTCTTTTTCGCTGATTCAGATTTTTCAGGTAATTCTGGAAACTCAAAAGTACTCGGAGTGCAATACGACCCCAGTTCAATGGCCATGTTTGAAAAAACAATCCAAGAATTCTCAGGCGGTTTTAATCAGCCAACTAAAACAGTATTAGAAACGACTGTAATTAAGCATGAATTTGGTCACACCTTAGGTTTAGTAAATAATGGTACAAGCATAATGTCGGAGCACCAAGATACTCCCAATGGCAAACACTGTGATGTGGATGATTGTTTAATGTATTTTACGGCAGAAACTAGTGGAGACCTAGGAAATTTGCTAGGTGGCGATATTCCAACATTAGATAGTCAATGCTTAGCCGATCTTAAGGCTAATGGAGGGAAATAGAGGCCTTTCATATTGAAAATAATATCTTTCAATATGAATATTTTCAATCTTTTGCAATAATTATAATACATTGAAAATCAATTAATAATCTTATTTTTGGCATAATGGTAACAGATTTGATTACTTGTTATCAGAAATTAAAAAACAACAATATGAAAAAGGTATATTATATCATAGGATTAGCAACGATAGGTACAAGTGTATTTGTTGCTAGTTGCAATTGGACAAATAATAGAGAGGTTAAAAATGCACAACTAAGTGCTTTAGAAGCTGACAAACGTCTAGACTCGTTAACTCATTACTTTGAAGAATCTATGGCAGAAATTAACAATAACGTGAAAACAATACATGAGCAACACGGAGTGATAATTTTAGGTCCAAATGCTACCGATCAAGAGCAAACTAATGCTAGAGATAGGGTAGTAGCTAATATTGATGTATTAAGTGATTTGATGATTGAAAATCGTCAAAAACTTGATGAAATGGAAGAAAGACTAAGAAAGTTTGGTGCGGAGAATAGTCAACTTTACCGTAAAGTAAAAGAATCAACTGCTCAACTATTGAAGAAAGAAGAAATGATTCAAAGTATGAGAGAACAAATTGTTTCTAGAGAAACTGACATTCAATTATTAGGTGGAGAACTGGATAAGTTAACCGCTTCTTTAGCACAGGTGATGACGATGAATGATTCGCTTAAAAACAAAGTAGAAGCAGTAGTTACAGTAAACCATACCGCTTATTACACCGTTGGAAATAATAAAGAACTTTTAGAAAGAGAAATAATAGCAAAAGAAGGTGGTGTGTTAGGGTTAGGTAGAACTGCGGTTTTAAACGAATCATTTGACAATAAATACTTCAAAATGATTGATACTCGAACAACTTCTCATATTCCTATTAACTCAAAAAATGTAAAGTTGATTACCGAACATCCTGAATCATCCTATACTTTACATATGAATAAAGAAACAGAAACTATTTCTTACCTGGAAATTACTAATCCAGACCGATTTTGGAGAGCAAATAAATACTTGGTAGCCGAGCTGAAGTAAGTAATGGTAGCTAAATTAAAAATGAATCGGGTTTGTGAAGAGCAACCCGGTTTTTTTTGTCTTTTTTTTTTGGATGAACAAGTAGAATAATTTCAAAAATTCTATATTAGTAAATTCATGAAAAAAGCATTTGTATCTATGTTTAAAGTTAAGTCTATTACCTTAATGGTTCTTGCTTTCATTCTAATTAGCTGTAATAGCACTAAGAATACTCAAGAATCTGAAAGTAAACTAACTACACAAGAACTACAAGGGGCTCCAAATACCGCTAAAGTAGAATTGGAAATTGTATCAATACTAGATTCATTAGGTGCATTTAAAGGTGTTCAATTCTGTGAAACATCAAAGTGTTTAGCCAAGGTTAAGGTTTCACGAGTAATCTCAAATGCTCAAAACTCTGCTTTTTTTAGCGATGATAAATTGGAATACCTTGTCTTGTTTACCATGACGATAGAAGAGACCACTTTGGTTGAAGGTTTTAACGCAAAACGAAATTACCCAGGACTAAAAGTAAATGATAAAATTAAAGCAGCAATAGCTCCATTTCCTTCCGGAGATATTGCATTTCAAATTGAAGAATACATTAAACTAGACTAATGAAAAAACTTATACTAATTGCTTCTTTCATAACTGTTTCAGTTATGGTTTACTTTCAACTAAGTAATGATGTTATCAAGCCTATTGAAAATGAAGGAATTCCAGGATTACGTATTAAAGGTGCATGGGACTATGAGTTTATGCGTTTAGTAGACCCAAATACAGGTAAAATTCCAGCAAACATAATGCTTAAAGAACAGCAATTCGCAAAACGAATGTTGTATAAAAGTGGTCCCGAAACACTAACTAGAGATTGGAAAAGTGCAGGTCCAACCAATTTTGGTGGGCGAACGCGTGCAGTAGCCATGGATATAACTAATTCGAGTAGAATATTAGCCGCAGGAGTAAGTGGTGGTCTATTTGATTCAAGAGACAAAGGCCAATCGTGGACACGAGTTACGCCTATTGAAGAATCTTTTGCGATAACATCTTTAGCGCAAGACACTAGAATAGGGAAACAACATATTTGGTATGCAGGTACGGGTGAATTACGTGGAAACTCTGCAACAGGTAGTTACCCCAGTTCATTTTATTTAGGTACAGGTATTTACAAATCTACTGATAGTGCCAAAACATGGGCATTACTACCATCTACAGAAGTGGAGAATGTTCGAGATTCTGACAATGCATTTAGTGGTAGCTGGGATATTTTTGTGCCAACTTTTGATACTGCCGACATAGTTTATACCGCTACAGGTGGAACTATTGAAAAATCTATTAATGGAGGAACTACCTGGAACAGAGTCTTGGGTTCATTGGGAGTTCTTGAAATTTCAAGTATTGCAGAATTAAAAGGAGGTAAGAATAATGTAATGTATGCCGGACTGACATCGACTAATAATGATAAAGGAATTTGGCGTTCTGTTGATGGAGATAACTGGACAAATATACTTCCAAATAATTTTCCAAATTCTTACGGAAGAATTGCAATTGGAATTGATCCACATAACGAGAACAGAGTATATTTTTTAGCAGTAACCCCAGGAGCTGGTAAAATTATTACTGATTTTGGTGGAAATACCTATGGAATAAGTCTTTACCGCTATACATATTTAGCTGGGGATGGAGCAGGTACCAATGGAGTTTGGGAAAATTTATCTAGTCGTTTGCCAAACAGGGGTACTAAACTTTCAACTTTTAATACTCAAAGCGGTTATGATATGTTTATGCGTGTTGATCCATTTGACAGTATGATAGTTTATGTTGGTGGAACTAACTTGGAAAGAACAACCGATATGTTTGCCTCAGATACATTAGTGCATGTTGGTGGTTATTCTAATACAGATGCAAGTTTAGATTCAGTAATTGATGGTGGTACTTTTAGATTTGATGTTATACATCATCCTGATTTACATAACATGTTATTTAGTAAAACAGACACCGGTGAAGCGTATGTTTTTGGTGACGGGGGTGCTCATAAAGCAATTGATCTTCATGCTGAAGGAACTGAAGCTGTTCAGTACGAATCTTTAAGCAACGGCTATGTTACTGCTCAATTTTACACTATTGCAGTTAATCATTATCTAAAAAGTGATTTAAGATTAATGGGAGGTACTCAGGACAATGATACTAAGCTTAGTAACCTAAGTGACGGAGAATCTGATTTTTATCACACTATTTTATTTGGAGATGGAGCACATTGTGCATTCTCTTCAGATCCAAACGTAGTATATGCATCAAAACAGAATGCAAAGGCAGTTAAAATTGAATTAGATGAAGAAGGCCAACCTTTGAGGTTTGTTGGAATTCAACCGGATGGAATAGAAGGATTCTTATTTATT
>JBLIDK010000014.1:0-43118 GCA_047632595.1 Sphingobacteriales bacterium | reverse complement strand
ATAGAAAGATTAATGGTTCTTGGGAATTTTATGCTCCTTTGTGAATTTGACCCAGATGAAGTTTACCGTTGGTTTATGGAATTGTTTATTGATGCTTACGATTGGGTAATGGTTCCGAATGTGTATGGCATGTGCATGTTTGCAGACGGAGGAACATTTGCGACTAAACCTTATATAGGAGGATCCAACTACATCAAAAAAATGAGTAATTATGGAAAGGGAGAATGGGAACCTATTTGGGATGGTCTGTTTTGGTCTTTTGTAATTAAGCATCAAGATTTTTTCCGTGCAAATCCAAGAACATCTATGTTGGTTCATTCACTCAAAAAAATGTCAAATGAAAAACGTGAAAATCATATTAAAAATGCAAATTTGTTTATAGATAGTAAATTAGACGTTGTGTAACAATGTATAAAAAAGCATTGAAATGCATTTTATACTAACCGTTACCACACATATGGTACTGTAAAGAAACATTGTGACTAACAAGAATAAATTTAGGGAAGACAATTTTAAGTAAATGAAACAACTATTTTCAATAGCTACATTTCTAATCGCTTCGACATTCTTATTTGCACAAAATGAACTGAAATCTTCTGACATATCAGAATATGCCCAAACATTTGAAATTTCAAATAACCAACTTATCGGAGAAGGTGCAGACTCTTTAATTAAACGAATTTCCGAAAGTCAATTTTTGCTTTTAGGCGAACAACATTATTCGCCAGAGATTTCAGATTTAACAAACGGTTTGCTTCCAATTTTATCCAAAAACGATTTTAAAAATTTTGTGATAGAGCTTGGGCCAAATAGTTCTGAAAAAATGATTCACGAGTTAAAAACCAAGAATTCATTATATGATTTCAACAATAATTTTTATCAAGATTATAGTGATATTCCCTTACCTTTTTTTGATGGTAAAAAAGATGAACTCTTTTTAAAAACTGCTGTTGGTTTAGGATTTAGCATTTGGGCAATAGACCAAGAATTTCTGTCCTCACAGCTATTTCTTGTTGATGAAATTTATGAACTATCAAATGACAAAAAATCAGTTGAGACAACTTATGAAAAGGCAAAACAATATTTACAATCAGAATTTATAAAATATACTGAACAAAGTAATTATCCTATGTTCAGTAATTTGTTGCAATCCCAAATATTGAAAACGCTATTTAGACAATCAAATACTGCAAAACAACAGAGAATAATTTCAGATTTAAAAACATCTTGGAAAATTTATGCTTTTAATGAAACAAAAGAATATCAGTCAAATAATTTCACGAGAATGAAATATATGAAACGGAATTTTGGAGAACATTATAAATTGGCTAAAAAAACGGATAGTCTTCCAAAAGTATTCGTTAAAATGGGAGCAACTCATTTGGCAAATGGTAAAACTTGGCTTGGCATTTACGATTTGGGAACTATGATAAAAGAATTGTCATATTTCAATGGAAAAATATCAACTTCGATAAATTGTTTTTCTCGCTATTCAGAGGATGTTGATGGAGAAGTGTCTGATTATTTAAGCGAAGATGGCGGAGAGGATTTCAGACCAATTTTAGAACTTGCTGAAAAAGACAAATGGGTTCTTATTGAAACAAAGCCAATTTTAGAAATCGTAAAGAACAGAAAAGTTAAACTGAATAATAATTTAAAAACCTTGATTTCAGGGTATGATTTCATTTTGTTTTCGCCAATAAGAACACAAGTGGAATTGAACTATTCGGAAAAAAACTAATGACAACATATATAAAAAATTGCGGTTCTGACGCTTAAATAATAGGTATCTATTAAAATAAAGGTCAGTTATAAGCCGAAAAGATAGTACCTAAAAACGCGCTACTTTTCATATACAAACACGTTGGGACACAATAGTTCCAGAACCACAAAGGTTTACACCCAAGTTGCCATAAATAACCTAAAAGCAATCAAAAGTCCAATTGATATGCTAGATTTGGGTTAAACACAAAATGCTATTGAAAAAAAGTACTGAATGAGAAAACTACTTCTGATACTATTCATATCATTTCCAACCCTTTTTATAAAGGCACAAACCAACCTAGACTCCCTCTATTCTGTTTGGCAAGATGAGACTCAAACAGATTCAGTAAGAGCTGCTGCTTATAGAGGTTACATCATAAATGGCTTTCTTTACTCCAACCCTGATACCGCTTTCATTTTAGCCGAAGATTTGGTGGTGTTTGGACAAGAAAAGAAATCTCTAAAGTCTCAGGCAAGTGGGTATCACATTCAAGGAGTGAGTTGTTACTTTACAAGCAATTACCCCAAAGCATTGGATTATTACCAGCGCAGTTTAAAAATCTTTAAAGAAATCGGGGGTAAAAAGGGAATATCCAACACGCTAATGAATATTGGGAGTGTCTATCAGGACCAAAACAACTACCTCAAAGCATTGGTTTATTTCCAGCGCAGTTTAAAAATTAATGAAGAAGTAAGGGATAATATGATGATTGCCAACGCACTACATAATATTGGGAGTAGCTACCAGGCCCAAAACAACTACCCCAAAGCATTGGATTATTTCCAGCGCAGTTTAAAAATCTTTAAAGAAATCGGGTATAAAAAGGGAGTGTCCACCTCGCTAGTCAATATTGGGAGTATCTACAAATACAAAAGCAATTACCCTAAAGCCTTGGATTATTACCAGCGCGGTTTAAAAATCAGAGAAGAAATCGGGGATAAAAAGGGAATAGCCAACACGCTAAAGGATATTGGGGGTATCTACATAGCCCAAAGCAATTATCAAGACGCCATCTCCCAATGCCAAAAGTCCCTTGATTTAAGTGAAGAAATTGGGGCTATTGATATACAAGAAAGTGCATGTTCCTGTCTGTATGATGCGCATAAAGCGATGGGGCATGGCAATGAGGCCTTAGTGTACCTTGAGAAAATGAACGTGCTAGATGACAGCCTTCATGCCGAGGAAACCACTAGCAAACTCCAGCAAATGGAGTTTGCCAAGCAAATGTTGCAAGACAGCATTGCACAAGCAGAAACAGACCGCTTAGTATTAGAAGTCCACCAGGAAGAAATACGTGCCGAGGAGAAAACAAGAAACATCGCTTTTGGTATTGGATTTGTGGTGCTGCTTTTTGCTGTAGGCATCTACACCCGTTTGCGTTATGTACGTAAATCAAAAGCCAATTTACAAGTGGAGAAAGACCGCTCAGAAAACCTGCTACTGAATATTCTCCCAGCAGATATAGCAGCAGAACTCAAAGAGAAAGGCCGAGCAGATGCGCGTGACTTTGACATGGTGTCTATACTCTTTACAGACTTTAAAGGATTTACAGCAGCCAGCGAAAAGCTAAGTGCACAAGAGTTAGTAGCCGAGATCAACACTTGTTTCGAGGCTTTTGACGGCATCATGGACAAATACAAGGTTGAAAAAATCAAAACTATTGGAGATGCCTACATGGCGGCTGGTGGTTTGCCCGTGCCAACGGATGATTCAACAAAGAATACTATTTTAGCTGCATTGGAAATGCAAAGCTTCATTTCATCGCGCAAAGCTGCACACGATGCCAAAGGCGAACCCGCCTTCGAAATGCGCGTGGGTATTCATACAGGCCCAGTAGTAGCCGGAATTGTAGGCGTTAAGAAATTCCAATACGACATTTGGGGGGATACCGTAAACACCGCTAGCCGCATGGAAAGCGCCGGGGAAGTTGGCAAAGTGAATGTGAGCCAGTCTACCTACGAATTGCTGAAGAATGACCCTCAGTTTTCTTTCGAAAGCCGAGGTAAAATTGAAGCGAAGGGCAAGGGGGAGATTGAGATGTTTTTCATTGCCCTTAAAAACTAATATATAAACAAAAAATCCCGATTTATCGGGATAACTGAGTTTCAAAGACCTAAGCTAAAAAAGAAAAGAGTTACGCATTTTAGTGAATAGTGACTAATTAAAAGTGAAGGATGATAATTGGAATAAGTTCTTTATTGGTGAACCGGGAATGCACTTTGGCTATAACTTTTAAACATTTCTAAAGCGAAATAATATGCAAGAACTTGTAAAAAAACACAAGTTTTGCCAACTATGACTTAAGAACTAACAAATATGAAAAAAAACAATACAAGCTGGGAAAAATTTTACCTAGGCCTAGGAACTATGGCTATTCTTAGCGGAGTCTATTTTCTGCTTAAGGGAGAATACGTTGAAGGAATTTCAGGCTCAGCAGTTGGTGTTTTTTTAATTTTTCAAAACGTTAAGCACATAAAAGATAAGAAAAGTGCAAAATAAAGAGTCGTGCTGGGCAGCTTGTCCCGAATGTCAAGGACGTGGTAAAAAAAACCGTAGGCTACGCAAAAAAGTGCGACTTCAGTACCAAAAAGATCTTGAACATTACGAAAAATTGAAGGGGGTTGGAACAGTTCCTGTTCGTCCAAAAGGTCACCTGTTTTCTTGCCCAAATTGTATGGGCTCCGGGTTAATTTCATCTGAAAACCCTCCAGAACCAGACACTAAAAACTTTCCTTATGTTGCAATAATTGGCGGTGGTATTGGCGGAGTGGCACTGGCTGTAGCCTGCTTACATCGGGGAATTCCTTTTACACTGTACGAACGAGATATGAATTTTGAAGCTCGGTCGCAAGGCTACGGGCTCACCTTACAACAAGCAACCAAGGCTATTGAAGGATTAGGCCTTTTTTCTTTAGCCGATGGAATAATTTCGACAAGACATTTAGTGCACACCACTGAAGGAAATGTAATTGGCGAATGGGGAATGAGAAAGATGCTAGAAAGTGATGATAAAGGCACTCCAAAGCGAACAAACATTCACATTTCACGCCAGTCATTACGCCTTGCATTACTAGAGCAACTTGGCGGACAAGATAAAGTTCAATGGGCCCATCAGCTAGTTGATTTTAAGGAAGGGGACGAGGTTGAATTGACCTTTAACATTGATGGAAAAATAAAGTATGTTAAAGCTGATTTGTTAGTGGGTGCAGATGGAATACGAAGCACTGTGCGCAACAAGTTAATTGGAGATGAAAAAACTCCTTTGCGCTACTTAGACTGCATTGTGATACTCGGTATTTGTCCATTGGAGTCCTTAAAAGGAGTTGATAGTGATTTGCTGGATTCTGAAACAGTATTTCAAACTGCAAATGGTACAGAACGCATTTACATGATGCCTTATACCAAAGACTCGGTGATGTGGCAATTAAGTTTTCCAATGTTAGAAGATGAGGCAAAGAATTTAAGTTCCCAAGGAGCTCAAGCGCTAAAGGAAGAGGCTTGTAAAAGAACCCAATGGCATAATCCAATTCCTCAAATTATGGCGGCAACTCAAGAAGAATTAATTTCTGGCTACCCAGTGTATGATCGAGAGTTGCTCAAAGCCGAAATCTTAGAAAAAAATGAGAAGGCTACTCTATTGGGAGATGCTGCACATCCTATGAGTCCGTTTAAAGGACAAGGTGCCAACCAAGCATTGCTCGACGCACTTTCACTAGCTCGAGAAATTGCAAAAGGGTGTAGACCCTTCTCAAATTGGAGGGAAGTTGGCCTTAGAAAAGGTGTTTTATCAGAATTTGAATCCGAAATGTTAAAACGCAGTGCTACCAAGGTGAGCGATTCGGCAGATGCTGCTCAATTTCTTCATTCTGATAGTGTACTACTTGAAGGGAATGAGCCTAGAGGGCGAGGATTGAAGAAATAAGAGTTGGTTTATATAGGTGCCTGAATTTTTATATAAACATTAATTAAAAGTAATTGTTCAATCCTGTACAACATCAATAAAAACTAGGGTACTAATTATTTATGAAGAACATTTTAGCATTTGGAGCAAGCAGCAGCAAAAACTCTATCAATAAGCAATTGGCACAGTATGCAGCTTCTCAAGTACAAGATACTGTGGTTTGCTTAATTGACTTAAACGATTTTGAAATGCCAATTTTTAGTGTTGGCATTGAAAACTCCAATGGTATACCGAATAAAGCTCAAGAGTTTAAAGAACTTGTTGATAAAGCAGATGGCATAGTACTATCCCTTGCTGAACACAACGGATCATTCACAGTTGCCTATAAAAACATATTTGACTGGGTATCTCGAATTGATAAAAATGTATTTCAAAGTAAACCCTTATTTCTTTTGGCTACTTCACCAGGTGAAAGAGGTGGAAAATCAGTTTTGGACCACGCTGTAAGCATTTATTCACATTCAAATAAATCAATACCGCAGTCCTTTTCTTTGCCTTCATTCAATAAAAATTTCGATGAAGAAAAGGGGATAATCGATGCCTCATTAAAAAGCGAGTTTGAAAAGAAACTTGAATCATTTAGTGAGGATTTAAAAGAAACTGTTGGTGAACCTTGTAATTAAGACCTTAAAGCAAATTAGAGTATTTGGCTACTTTTGGTATTAAATATTAAGTTGAATTTTCAGTTATAAACTAAATGAAGGGACAACCTTTTGGTTTTCATGGCCAAAACCTTAACTCAAATCTTCTATTCCAAAACTACTTGTAACTCCTTCAATATAAACCTAATTAATCACTACTTTTGGCGCTTTCAACTATGGATTTATGGAGAACAATAAAGTGCTAAATTATATTAACTATGTATTGGGGAGTATGCCAGAAGATTGGCTGAACCTAACAACCCATCGTTTAGATATTTATGATGAAAAATTCGCCAAAACTGAATTTTTAAATCAATTTGAAATCTTGTTTAATGACAGTAATTCTGAATCATCTGCGCTAAGCAAATTGCCCACTGCTTACGATTACATTCGACTAGGCCACCCATTATCTTGTTTATTGGAATGGATTATTGCTAAATTGAATAAGCTGAACCCAGAATGTGTAATCAGTTTCTCCTCTAAGACGGCCCCTGTTTTGGCTATTCTTAGAAAAAATCTAATTGATAAAAAAAACACCCGAATAATTTATTCAAGTACTCTACCAGCATCTTTTGATATCGAAATTTTAAAGAATGTTTATGGTTATTCTTTTGAGCTAGAACAGGTTCAAAAAATAGAAGAAATTTCCGAGTATGAAGGCAGCACTGTTTTCATTTCTCAAGAAAAAGACCTTTTTAAGGTTGAACATTCAAAAAATATTGACTTCTTAATTAATACACATAGTCACTTTGGCAGTGTTGTCCTTGTAAACGGTGAAAAAAATGAAAACTACATCTCAGAAATACAGCATGTAAGAAGAAGAGAGACTATTGCAATGACTCCTGCCAATTGCCTTGCTGCTCTTCACAACCTTGTAACAAAGGCTGCTTTAGACACTAACAAAGCTAAGGTTGAGGTGAACAAAACAACGGTGCTAACTGCTATAAAAGAGATTACTGGCTCTAATACAAAAGCGCTTGTTGGTTCAAGTGGACTTTCAATACAATATGCTATTGTGATGGGGCTTATTCACGATGCCTTTGAAAATCATAAAGGAAAAGCAATAAAAATTATTGTGCCGCCCAATTGTTACGGGGGCACCAATGACCAAGCTAGACGCATTGCTGCTTGCTTAAAGAATGTTGAAATAGTTGATTTAGCCGTTGATGGTGGAAATGACATGGCCCAAAGCCTTGATATAATTTTAGAAAAAATTGCAAAAGAAGATGCCATCCCTTATATCATTGCTGAAATTCCCACAAATCCAAGAGTGGAAGTGCCAGAGTTGTTGAAGTTAAAAAGCGCTTTAAGGGCAAAACGACAAACTGCTACTGGACAAGCAGCTATTGACCCAGTGTTTGTTTTAGACCAAACCTTTTGTCCAAATGTGCATTTTTTAGGTGAGGGGGCAATTCTCTCAACTGTTAGGGCCATTTCTTATGTAAGTGGGTCCAAATTTCCAAGTGGTGGACAATGTACCGCAGGCTACTGTATAGGAAATAACCTGACCATAGCGTTAATGGATAAAATAGAAACTCATTTAAAGCTTTGCTATAATGAGGCAACGTCCCTCCAAATTGAAATTTTAGCAAAGCAGCTACCTTCTATGAAAAAGCGCATTAACGATGCTTATAAAAACACTCGTGAATTTGTCACTTTCATAAACAAAAATCTGCCAGGCGCAAAAATCAACTTTGTTTCAGAAGAGTTGGCAAAGCAAGGGTTTACTCCTTCCGTTTTCTCGTTAGATTTACCTACTAAAGGCGAAAATGATGAAGAACGAGAGTCTTACAAAAGGTCTTTAAATAGTAAGTTAATTAACTTAATGATTTCTGAAATTCCGAATGAAAGCAAGAACTGTGTGAGCTACGGACAATTGAAAGGGTGTTATTGGACGATTCCTGCAACCTCAACACAAGGCACTACTAAGGAAGGTGATAAGGATTATATTGCACGAGTTTCTTTATCTCCAAATATGGATCTTGAACTTCATAAGAAAGTGTTTTTAGAGTTTGTTAAACAAATTGATTAGGTAAAATACAATATTGAATCTAAGATGATGGACCAGCGTCAGGAGGTGAATTGAACTATACGGCCGGTCAAATACACAAGTTGCAAGAAGAACATAGTACTTGTTGTATTTAAATTGGTAAAAAACCGGTCTATTTAAAGATGAAGTAGTTCCAACAGTCTGCGCCGCTAGTTATTTACCTCTATTTATCCCTATAGAGGTGGGCACATTGAGCAAATAGTATGCAATGATAATTGTACCTTTACTTTGTAGCTTGAACAGGCCGTTTCAAGCAAAACACTTTTTAAATGGAATTAGACTTTATAGATAATATTAACGATTTTGGAGAGAACATTGTACGTCTTTACAATTTCGACAAATCACAAGCTATTAAATTCAGAGAACTTATAAAGGATACTATCCTCAACAAAAAAAAGAAGCTAAATCTTTCAAAAATTGACTTTATTGAATGTCGCAACTGCAATTTAATACTTGGTCTATTTAAAACTGATGAAGGAATTTTTACTCAAGATAAAAAAGCCTTCTACTGTGCTTTAACAATAGAAAACTACGAGGCAATGTTGAAGCTTTTACAACCCTTTTGTGAGAAAGAAACAAAAGGTCATCAATATTTATATGATCTTGACAATCCTACCGACTTCCTTTTTTCTCCCGCTGGAACTTGGTAAATTGCATTAGTAAACTTTAAGAAGTTCTAGAAAATGAAATCAACTAAAAAAAGACCTTAGCTTATTTTTTCTTGTAATGATTTCCTTTACAATTGGAATGGCGATAATGCTATTCTACGAAATTAGCACCTAGTTAATTTGGTCTATCTATTTTGCTATTTGGACAATAATTGAGTACAAAATTGCTGAAAATCTTGATCCTAAATAGTGGCGCTGAATGCTGATTATTATTGGAATAATAGCAAGTGATTGGGGCGTATTAGAGTTGGTTGATTATTTGAAAAAATGAAACTTTTGGACAACAACCACTGTTAGAACTAAAGAATAAACTAATCTATGCGAATTCTTTTAACAGGTGCAACAGGCTATATTGGCAAAAGACTACTTCCAATATTGATCAACAATGGTCATGAAGTTATTTGTTGTGTTCGAGACCCTAAACGTTTTACCCCACCTGATTCCATTAAATCTAAAATAAAAGTAATTCAACTAGATTTATTGGATGCCGCTTCGCTTGAAAGCATTCCAAATGATATTGATGGTGCTTTTTACTTAGTACATTCCATGGCGTCTTCGTCCGACTACCAAAAACTTGAAGAAAAATCAGCCAAAAATTTCAGGGAAGCGATAAATAGAACGAAGGCTCAACACGTTGTTTATTTAAGTGGTATAATAAATGAATCGGAGTTATCGACACACCTAAAATCTAGAAAAAACGTAGAGATTGAGCTTGGCAAAGGCGATTACAATTTCACTACTCTTAGAGCTGGAATTATAATTGGTTCAGGTAGTGCCTCATTCGAAATAATGAGAGATTTAGTGGAGAAATTACCAATTATGGTGACTCCCAAATGGCTAAAAACTAAATCCCAACCCATTGGGATTTCAGATGTCATTTTATTTCTTTCAAAAACCATTTTTAATTCCAAAACCTACAATAACAATTTTGATATCGGCGGACCTGATATTTTATCTTATAAAGAAATGCTTTTAGAGTTTGGCAAAATAAGAAGCCTGAAACGAACCATAATTATTGTTCCGGTAATGACCCCTAGGTTGTCCTCATATTGGCTCTATTTTGTCACATCTACCTCTTATAAACTTGCCGCTGCATTGGTAAACAGCATGAAGGTTGAGGTCGTTTGCAGGAACGATGACTTAAATAAAATCCTTGAGGTAAATCCAATTAGCTATACTGAGGCTATTCATCGAGCATTTAGTAAAATTGAAAGAAATGAAGTCGTATCGAGCTGGAAAGACGCATTTATAAGTAGCAATTTTCAGTCAAATATTTCTGAGTTTATTAATGTCCCGTCTTTTGGGTGTTTTCTAGATAGTAAAGAAAAAATAATTTCAAACCGAGAAAATTGCATTAATAAAATTTGGAGTATCGGTGGAGATGCTGGTTGGTATTATGGTAACTGGCTATGGCGTTTTAGAGGTTTTATTGATAAGCTTGTTGGAGGAGTTGGCCTGAGAAGAGGGCGCACCTCTGAAGACTCAATTAGCCCTGGGGATGCATTAGATTTTTGGCGCGTTTTATATGCTAATAAAGAAGAGGGGCGTTTACTGTTATTTGCTGAAATGAAATTACCCGGAGAAGCTTGGCTCGAGTTTAGAATAGCTGAGGACAAGTTAATACAAACCGCCACATTTAGGCCTCTCGGTTTATTAGGAAGGTTGTATTGGTTTTCGGTTCTTCCATTTCACGGGTTAATTTTTAAGGGGATGATAAATAAATTAACCTCGTAATAAAAATCTATTACTCTCATAAAAGAAAAGTTACTGCCATCTAGCCGTAAAACTTGCTTTTAAGGCAAGTAAACTTTTACCCAACAATCTTCATAGCCTTGTGTTCTCAGCTCCCTCATCCTATCTAAAGCCTCGCTTTTCGAATAAAACTTCTCAAGATAAATGTAATACAACTTTCTTCCAGGAACATAAACCAACTGGGCCTGTGGTTCTTTTTTTCTAAGAACTCTTAATGCAATATCACCATCTCTTTGCGTGTTATAAGCAAATACAACTGTATAAAATCCTGGCGAAAGCAGGCTGGTTTCTTCACCATCTATAGTTGCAAGTTCTTCATCGCTCAAATCCTCTATATCTGCCTGATCATCTTCACCTTGGTTCTTTCCTGAATTTGCTCCATTTATTTCTGATAAGGAATCGAAATGTGAATTCATTTTTTTAGAGTTCTCCGAAACTTCTACTACCTGAGAAGATAACACTGTGCCTTCTCCTTTGGTAAATGCCCTTTTCTCTGGTTCCTTTTTCCATTTTCTACCAAGATTTATAAAAACACCTACTTCATGAGTACCTCCAGATATATTATTAAGCTCTCCAGTGTTGTATTCATAGGCATAAGCAATGTCAAAATTCTTTAAGGCTGTACCTAATTCAGCATAAACACCAGAATTATATCTATAACCAGGTCTAATCCATAAATTGTTATAGCGCACTTGAACGTTTAGTTCCTGATAATCTGAGTTGTTATCATTGTATTTATAAATTAATGCAGGTAGCACGCTCCATGATTCATCAATTTCAATAAAATATGAAGCTCTTGAAAAGGTTGTTATATCAAGGGATCGAGTACCAACAACTAAGTTTGGCATACTAACATCCAACTCAAATTCATTACTCATTAAAGATACTCCCACACCTGAATTAAACATAGATTGTTTTCTATCAATTTGTAAGGCGGGATCTATATCTCCTTGGACATCTAATTGTTTAATATTTCTGGAGTTATTTATTATTCCTGCAGAAATACCAAAATTTAAGAAGCTTCCTTCTTCTAATTTCAAAGTATATCTATAGGCAAAATTCGCTAATAAATCTACCTCTATACCCTCATTTACATTGTACAATTGAAAGCCCAATCCAACTTTTTCTGTTAGCTCACCATGTACTCCTGTTTGTAATGCGGTTGGTGCACCATCAAAGCCAGCCCATTGATATCTACTTAATGCAAAGACATTAATGTTTCCATTAACTCCTGTACGTGCAGGGTTAAGTGTATATAAATCTTGTTGCTCTAAAATTCCAGCTAATCTGTTTTGTCCAAAGCCAATACTAGTAATACAAAGTAGTAAAGATAAGATGAGATACTTTTTAAATTGCAACATGATTTATCTGATTAGGGTG
This sequence comes from Sphingobacteriales bacterium, assembly GCA_047632595.1. Classification (GTDB taxonomy): domain Bacteria; phylum Bacteroidota; class Bacteroidia; order Sphingobacteriales; family Sphingobacteriaceae; genus JBLIDK01. The sequence goes on along the minus strand of JBLIDK010000014.1, from coordinate 30,901 downwards.
ATAGAGCCTGTATGAATTGGAAGTGATTGCTGGTTGGAAAAAACATAATAGTAGGTTCCTGCCGGTAAATCATTCCCGCCAAACATTCCGTTCCATAAATTATCGTATTCTTTTTTAGAATATACTTGCTGTTGATTACTATTATATATTTTTAGAGTGTAGTCTTTGTAAATGAACACATCCTCTACTTCCCAAAAGTCATTTATCCCGTCTGCGTTTGGAGAAAAATATTTTGGAGCAACCACATTAAGTTCTTCCTCATCAATAATAGTAACTGTATAGTATCCAATTGCTGAAGCACTTGGAGAACCATCGTCTTTTGCTTGGATTTCAAGCTCAAAAGAAGACATCTCTTCAAAGTCTAAGTATCTAGGATCTTTTACTAGAATATTTCCTGTGTTTGTTTCTACTTCAAAAACGCCTTTAGGGTCTCCCGATAATATGTTGAATTTTACGTTTTGTCCAGTGTCTTCATCTGAAAAGTTTACTATTTCTATAATAGTTCCTAAGGGTCTGTTTTCCGCCACTGAAAAGGCTCCATCTGCAATTATAGGTTGATCGTTTATGTCAGAAACATTCAATTCGATAACCTGTTCGTGAAAACCACCTTTATTATCCTCTGTTCTAACGCGAATTCTATAGGGCATGGAATCCTCATGATTAAGTAAGCCCGCTACCTTTAATTCATTTCCATCTACTGAAACTTTCGTGTTCTCATCATCTCCCTCACCAGTAACTAAGTCAAAGGTATGTAGCTGACCTGCATCCAAATCTTCAGCTAGAAAAAATCCGAATAACGAACCAATTACTTGATTTTCACTTGAATTCATTTGCTGTAAATTGATAGCAGAGGGAAAGTTATTAGTACCAAGTATAGCGGGACTATTTATCGCGCCTAGCGAAGTGTTTGCAAGAAAATCTTGTTTATTTGCGCCCATGTAAATACTGTCAATACTTGCATCGTACAATAAAATCTCCATTTTATCTCCAGAAGGCTCGTTACTATACACTCGTAAAAAAGCTACATGCTTTCCTTGACTTTCAATAAAGGTTGGTTTTGCAACCCCTCTAATTTGGCCATTTATTCGTGCTGCTACTCTATCACTAGTATCTGCAGAAACTGCACCATCGAACCTAACAATTCCTGTTATATTCATAGTTTGGCTATAATTTGCCGCGTTTACAGTCCAATTAGGCTGTGCAAGTGCCATTGTTGAAATACATAAAACTATCCCAACAACTAACCCCTTTAATACTATTAACTTATTCTTCATGTTTTTGCCCTATTTCTGGCGGATTAATTGAATTGATTCCCTGTTATAATCAGATACAGCTCTAATTATGTATAGGCCATTATTAACACGTTTATTGTTTTTATCTAAACCGTTCCAAGGTATAAACAACTGACCTTGACTTACATCTGCATCTAAAATGGTTGCTAAATGCCTGCCTAAAACATCGTTAATTGTAATTTTTAAGTGAGCGTCTTTTTCCACAAATAAACTAACCTTTATTTCATCTACAAAAGGATTTGGCGACGCAGCAAGTCCTGAAATTTTACCTTCAGCAACTAGTATTCCTGTTGACTCTCCTAAATGTAGAATTACTGGGTTTTGTACACTTCCTAAATTTGCGTCTGTATGGAAAGCTACTTTTTCTTGAATATCCCATGATTGTAGCGTTTTTGGTCTTTTTAACTTAAGGCTTACTTGGTCCGCATTAGTGTTTCCAGAAATGCTCAAATAAACATTGTAGTTGTTTTGAATACTATTGAACCTTACAAATCCAACGCCAACTGGCTCACCATCCACTGAAGCAATAATTACATCCTCTTTTTCTAACTCCACCAAATAGTCATCAATAACACCAATTAATCCCATGTTTTGTTGGTAATTTGTAAACGCCACTTGCTCAAGCACATTGTCTTCTTTAGCAGGATGTAATTCCCCACCTCCAAAAGTACCTGCCACTGGATACGTTAAGGTTTGCGGGTTTCTTAGTTCAATCATATACCCTTTACCTGGTTCCAAGAATTCTAAACTACCCAACCAACCAAGGTTTTGGTCAAATACTGCAAATCTATTTTGACTCTTTATTAAGTCACCAGCCGAAGGGTTTAGAGAACCAAGAGCCTCTTTAACTGAAATATTAAGCTGTGGCAAATATCCAATCCAATTCCACCCTGCGCTTAGCATTAAAGGGTTAGTTGCTGGATCTATTGGAACACCCTTTATTTCTATTTTGCCTTTGTTTGTTGCCTTCAGTTTATAAAGTTCATCCGACTGAATACCACCGGTAGTAGTTAAACTACCAAACCACCCTGATAAGGTGTCAAATTGATCAAATGAAAATTGTCCATTAATCTCATCTCCTTGTGTTGCAGGGAGCGACGATAACATATCATTTACCTTTGCCAATTGAGGTGAGTTTATGTTTACAGATAACCAATTCCATCCTTGAACAATAGGTAACGTTTTGGCAATTTGATCTGTTGCTTGAATTAAAACAGGGGTGCCTGGAGTTCCAGAATTTTGGTTCTCAGTAAACCTTATGTTTGGAGTCACATCGGTATGAACTGTTCCCTTACTTGCATCAAACACCTGTAATATAATAGTATCGCCAAATTGAGCATTACTGTACAAATCTAAGAATATTACATAATGGTCATAGGCTTTCAAATATTGTAAGTTTCCAACACCTCTTAACTGACCGTTCACAAAACCTGCTACCTTATCAAATTTATCGTTAGAAACCACACCATTTATTTCAACTCTTCCAACTAAGCTCATGGAATAGGCAAAATCAGCAGGGTTTATATCCCAATCTGGCTGAGGGGGAGAAACATGAAGGTTTAATAAGAGCTTTTCAACGAAGCCGAAATCCGTTTCAAGAGTAATATCTTGAACGTACGTACCAATATTTAATCCCGTATTTACCTCAAAGGTAACTTCCACTTCAGACAAGGCTTCAATAGACCCAGTTTGAGGCGTAGCAGTTAACCAGCCTGGAAGGTTTTCTATAGTAAAAAACTGCTGCTGCCCACCTGTGTTAACAATCTTAGTCGTAAAACTAAGTGAAGCATATAAGTCTTTCTCATAAGAAAGAATTTGCTCTTCCCACTTAACTTGATTAAGGTTGAAAAACGCGCTCCAAGTTACTGGTGATGCCATTTTATTACCATACAAGTCGCGCACATTCTTAACTGTAATATCTATACTTTGATTCTCTAATAAGAAATCAGGGTCTGTAGTATTGATAATAACTCTATCATTGTTAGTGCTCCAGTTAAAGTTAATTTTCTGAACTGGTCTAGGTAGTTTAATATTAGCTGTTTTCTTATTAAAGTCAACACCACCTAGATTAATTAAAGAATCTGATGATCCGTCTACTTGATTATCCCAACTTTGAGTTAAAACTGGAATGCCTAATACATCTTGATAATTCTCAAAAGGGAAGTAAAACGATAAACCAAATTCATCTCCTTGCAAACGACTATTTTTATCTCTAGCGATTTGGTCTTTCTTTCTTGAAGTATTCCAAATACGAAACTCGTCGATTCTACCTTCGTAAAATTGATCTGTGTTTTCAATAGCTCCATTAAAGTAACCTCTTGTGCCTAACCATAGCTTGCTTCCACCAAAACCTTTCCATGGCGAAGCGCTTACTGTGTTTTGCAGCACTCCATTATAAAACGATCGAATATTTCCTAACCTATTCACTACTAATGCAAAATGGTTCCAGGTATTATTCAATACATCGTGGTTTGCTACTGCATTAAACGTAAGACCATTATTTTTTACAACCAATTTACCAGAAGGAGTAGCAGTAATTGTCCACCCTGCTTCATTACCATCTGTTCCATCTGCCTTGCCTGTAGAAAGTAAAGTAACCGATTGCGTTTGTGAAGGTGCCTTAAACCAGAATTCAATAGTAAAGTCTTCCGTTTCACCAAAAGCAACTTGTCCTTGTCTTAACTGAAGTTGGTCATTTTTCCCATCAAAAACTGCTGATTTTCCCTCAGGAAATACTGCCCAATCCGCATACATTGTTCCTAGTCTTCCATGAACGTCATCTGTAATAATAGTACCAAAAGCCTCATCCATAGGGTATGAACTTGATAAGCCAAGTGTACTTGAACTTATTGTTTTGTTCATATTTGACACCACATTTGCCAGTTGACGAGGAATATTCCAAACTCTTAAGTTGTGCATGTTACCATCAAAATAACGATCACCATTGTGCTGAGCTCTACCAACAAAAGTTCTGCCTACCTCTGTATATTGGGTTGGTAAAGTTTTACTTCTAAATGTTTTGTCATTCATTAAAATCTCAACCAGCTCTGTAAGGTGATTAAAGGAAAACGCATAATGTCTCCATTGATTGTCAATTATTGGAGTAGAGCCAGTTGCTGTTTCGTTTCCAATTTGGATAAAGACATTATTACTTGCGTCAAATCCAATTTCAATTGCATTTTGAGGATCGGCACCTTGAGAAAACATTACTTCAGAGCCTCTTCCATTTCTTTTTGCCCAAAATTCTATTGTAAACGAGTTATTATTCAAGCTTAGTCCTTCGGGTATGCTGATATAATTATTTATACCATCAAAGGCAACGCTTGCATCATTCCTAATTCCTGAACCGTTTACAACTCCTCGAAGATCAAAATTATCTGAAGTTAGCGCAGCAGCTAAAATTGGTTCATTAAATTGAATTTCAATTTCATCGTTAGGATCTAGCACCCCGTCGGCAGGCTGAGGTGTTCCAAAATTGTGCGGCTGTATTCTATCAGTAATCCCTGTATTGGTAGTGCTTTGGTCTTCGGCTGCTAAGCAAGTAGAAATAACTCGAATATCGTATGGCCCATCAATTAGTTGTGACTTATCCCATTGGTAAAAAATAGTTGAATTTGCCGTAGGAATTAATTTAGCTTTTGGATCTTTTAAACCAGTAGTATCTAAATGGTACGTTTGAAGGCCATACCAATTAGATTGAGTTGTTGGTTTGTACTGTAATTGCAACTTCTTTAAGTCAGGATAAGCCACGTCAAAATCACCAATTACAATGTCGAGAGTGTCATTATTTTCAAAATTAACAATCCATTGGTTTGCTGGTTTAATTAAAGAAACATCTGAACATGCAGGAACAAATCTTGCGGAAATTGTAACTGTGTCAAACGCAGATACATCACTCAAATCAAAATCGCACAAAGGATAAATGTACAACTGCAAGTTATTATATTGATCTTTTACCGGGCCTTTTCGAACCGTTAATTGTTTAGTTACTGTTCCTCCTGCAGGTACTAAAAATGAACCTGCAACTGTACCGCCATCAATTTTTAGTATTGCTCCATCAGGGTTTGAGTTATCTACAACTCTAATTCCGTAATAAACATCGTCACCAGATTGACTCTTGTTTCCTAATGTTAAAGTAAAAACTGCTGGCTCATCTTCTGGTACACCTGACCTAATAGCTGGCAAAACTTCTAAAGACGGCAAATGTCTTCTTAAAGTGGCAGCATCTAAAGGAGCACCCGGGCTAAAATATTTGGTTACAGTTCCCTCCTCATATGGACAACTAGTCTCGCCTCCACGTGTTAAAAATACTGGTCCACTATTAGCAGGTAAAGGTAAACCAAAAGCACCAACAGTCAACTGCGGTGATTTCACATCTACGGAAAGAAAATCTCCAATATTACCATCACTTAAAGTATATCCAACCTTAGTTGTATTTTCTTCAGCGCTTTTAAAATTACCAGTGGTTTGTTCTTTTAGACCAATAGAATTTGAGACTGAAACTCCAGAACCACCTATATCCACCTCCAATTTTGAAATAATAGATTGCGCTAATGAAATGGAATAGCCATGGGTAACTGCTGAACTATTTTTTTGCTCTACACTTCTAGATATTGATGCACCAGCACTGAAAGAAATATTCTGTACATGTTCAGCTTGTAATTTTTCCTGTTCATTTCGCTTTAAAACTTCCTTCCATAATCTAATTTGCTGGTTTATCATATAAACCGTGTCTGTCTGATTACTAGTTGGAGTAAACTTATAGCTTGGCCCATCTAAATCTGCTGCGTCTAAACGAGTGTCATCAGGTGATGATGTGCTATTTCCAAAAACCTTGTCGTCATTTGATTTAGCATAATTAGGATGCCCTAATGGCAGTTCTGAATTGTAATCATATGCGGTACCTTCAAATATTTGGTTCCTTAAAGTTTCTAAGACTGGGATTACATCATTTTCAATATGGTATTGAGTAAAAGAAAAATATGTTTCATAACCTATAGGAACTAAAAACAGGCCTTTTCTTGTACCCACTTTAAATCCGTTTACGGATGCGCCTTGACAAACCACACCGGTTAATCCACAAAGACTATCAGGTAGAATATTTAAAGCATTAACTACACCGTAAGTATAATTTCTGGCTTTACCTAAAAATATGTCCGCTTCACTTCCAACAAATCTTGGCTCAGATGAAGTAGAGACATCTTGGGTAGTTGTAATTGTTTCCACAAGTTCTTTTGAACCATTATACCCAAGTTCAGCCTCTAATGTTAATGTTGTTGATGCTTTAATTTTTAACTCAGTAGCATACCCAACACCTACTTTCGCATTAACACCTGCTGCTATATTAAGTTCAAGATTTCCACCAACTGCTGCATTCCAAGTAAAGTTCTTTGCAGTTGAATACGATGTTCCTGCACTCAATGTAGATGAGCTATTACTCCCAGGCGGGTCTCTTAAAATATAATCCACTACTTTTGGTCCTTCTGTTACAAAACTTTTTCCATCTGGTTTGCTACCAAAAACGTAAGCTCTATACACCACCGCGCCTGAACTTGGCTCCCATGAAAACGTCTGATTTCCAATGCTTAAGTCTACGTCAAAAGTTTTGGTAAAACTTAAGGTATTATCGATTGAATTAACTAAAGTATTTGCCTGTCCTGCTCTAAATACATAAAGGGCCTCTCCGGTACTTAAGCTAAGTTCTTCGCCGCCCGGCACTTTAGTCGATTGAAGTCCAGTTCCTAATCCATTGGCAATCTCTAACACTCCATCTGTTACAGGCACCCTGTCAAATGAGTCCATTCCACTGTCTTTATTATTGTATTGCTCAAAAGCTGTAATTCTAAAATTATAAAGCCCTGTTTCCTCATAAACATCATAATTAAGTGGGTTTGAAATTAAATCAAAGGTGACAGACTGTTTAGTTGTAGGGTTAATTACAACTACAACACTATCTTCCCCAGATAAGGGAGTATCGTCTGCATTAGTGACATCAATTTTGGGATTGTCTCTAAAGATAAAATTGCGAATGGCGTGAAAATACGCGGTATCTATAGATTTAAATGTTCCAGAATTATCAAAAACTGAATCAACCTTAAAATGCTGTGGAAGGTTCAAAGAAATATCAATCAAATCTTGGGGTCCAAAATCTAATGCAACGTTGCTTCCAACTTCTATCTTATTGATATTATACTTTAATGGTGGAAGGTCAATGCTGTATTCTCCCGTAACAGCATTAGTAAAAATGGTTGTGTCTATGCAACCTGCACCTGCTTGAGATAAAAAGTTGATCTCAGTAACTCCAATGTTGTTTATAGATTTTCCAAAACCTAAAGGTTTATTCCCCTCTCTTACTCCACCTACTGCTCTACCTAGAATTCTGTACTTTGTATTATCAACAAATTCAATACCTGGAACATTATCTTGAAAATCAAAAACGCCACTATCTGGTGGGAATCTTCCTTCTGAAAACGTATGTCCTTCTTTTGCCAAACTAACAACGTGTTCTCCAATTGGCACCTGAATTTCAAACTCTCCAAGACCATCGGTAACCACTAAGGCTCCCTGCTTAATTACAGGCTGTCCATCTATTAGTAATCTTATATCTTTTGCAAAGCATGAAGTTCCTTCAAATCTAACAGTACCTGTAACCTTAAATGAACTTATATCATCAAAATTAATTCCATTATGAATTTGAGAACCTTCTCCAATAAAAAGCACCTGATTTCCTGGATCAAACTCATGAACTCCTAATGTTGGAGTTATGGTAAAGTTGTTTCCTGTTCCAGAATAAAGAATTGAATTTACATTGTAATTTCCATTTGCATCTGTAATTCCAACCGAGCCAAGTAGGCTTGAGGTTGGGATAATTGTAGACCAAGTTGTATTGGATAGTGTACCATGATTTTTATTAAAGTCATTTCCCGTTTTTGAAATATCATAAATTTCAGATCCAAATCCTTCGTTAATACGGTAGTACCCTTTTAGTCCCGCTTCATTTCCAACTAAAAACCTATTGAAATCTCTTTTAATTAAGGCTTCAGAACGTGCAGTATTCCAAATTCTTAGTTCATCAATTTTACCATTTAGATAATTTGTATTTCTAGTTCCGACAAGAATTTCAGAATTTACTTCTGCAAAATTTCCAGTCATATTTGCCTTTCCAATTACAATACCATCAAGGTAAACCTTAATGCTATCTGATTCATCCATTGAAAGAGCAATATGATGATACATTCCAGCCACCATATTGGTGGCAGTGGCATTAACAACCAATGTTGCAGAACCTGATCTTCCAACAACAGCTCTAAGTTGGTTTGTAGCACTAATATATTCCAATCTAAATCCAGTTTGAGAACCAGTGTATGAACTAAATAAAGTAATATCCGAGGTTAAAGAACTAGTATTAAACCAGCCTTCTGCTAAAAATGCATTGGTTAACTCTTCAGATAAGGTTCCAGGTAAAGAAATTTTCGAAGTAGAACCATTAAATGCTAAACCGTAACCCTCGTTTCCACCATCCTTATCCACTAAGATTTTTGCGCCTGCAACTGCTATACCACCTGTAAATGTAATTCTACCATTTATTATTCCTGAAGGAGTTCTAAAGCCAAACTCTTCTATAGTATTGGTTAGTTTTATTTCTGAACCGCAGAAACGAACTCCGGTTACAGAGTATTTGTATAATATTCCAGCATCAGCACTTTCATCTGAATAAAACTCAGATGGTTCTATAGCAGCAATAAAAACACTATCGCTGTTTGATGTTGCATCTTTTCTATATATTCTAATTTCATCTAATTGAATAGTATCGGCTAACGAAAAACTTAAATCAACTTTATTGTTAAAGAAACCTTTAGAAACATCAAAGTTTGCTAATGCAGTACTAAAACCTAAAGGTGCCACAGATACAACATTTGCTGTTGTCTCGGCACTACCACAAATGTTTTTTGAAAAAATAGTATAGGTTAAATCTCCACAAGTAGGAGGCAACTCATCTAAGTATTCTGTTAGTGAACCATCACTAACTTCAATATCCGTTGAGCTTCCTGTGGTATTATTTACTCGCCTAATTAAATAAGAAGATGCAAAAGTTGTTCCTGACCAAGTTAGCCTAACTTTTGTGCCTATAATGGTGGCTGTAGGGTTCGTAACGGCAATTGGGTCTGTATTAGCAATTCCTTCTTCTACGGCAGATGCTTTGCTACTTGTTCTACATTTATCTATTGCGTTTACATACACCTCATATTCGCCGGCAGCACTTACTGTAAATTTTACTGAGCGGTCTAAATCATCGGCTTGAGTACTTACCGCTGCATAAGAGGATCCTTTTTTTCGATATACTACACTAAAATTTCTAAGATGTTCAGTACCCAAACTGGAAAAATAATTCCAATCAACTTTTAATTCTTTATCACACAAGTCACTTGACACAACTACGTTGCTAGGAGCATCAGGCAAAGGAAGTGCTCTTCCAACAACAGGTACAAGTGTATAGGCGCCGTAAAGATAATTTCCACCTGATTTTCTTACTTTATATCTAATTCTGTATTCATACTCAACTCCAGCAGAACGGTAATAATTAACATACGAAGTGGATGTGATAGAGGTTGATACATTTGACCATCCGCTACTTGTGCCTTTTGTTCTTCTTTGTAGCTCATAATATCTATATGACCATCCAGAATTATTTATATCGTCTGGTAATGTCCATTTTAAATTTATTTGACCACATTGGTCTTTACTGGCTGAAAAATTTTGTGGTGAACCAAAACCATATACTTCCCCTACACTAACAAAGCCAACAACCCCTGCATTCTCTTTAGGTGTTGACACATGTCTAAGTCTTACTTGAATGTCTGTATTGTATTGATCAAAATTAGGGTCATTAGAAGCGTCCCAATCAACTCTATATTTATGGATGCCGAACTCCTCGCCTAGGTCATAGGTAGATGCATAAGCTGAATATGCAGCTCGATATCTGTTCCCCCCTCCACAATCTCCACCAGGTTTACTATAGCTATTACTCCCTCCATTACACCAATGTCTAATCTGAGAGATTTGTTGCCATTCGTTTTTCTTATTTTTGTACTCCATGTAAGCCACATGCTTTATTCGATTTCCCCCTATAAATCTTATTACGTCAAAAGAAATTTTACCCTGTTTAGGGTCAAGGTTTCTTACTTGAATATTCCCTGACCCAAATTGCGCCTTTGCTTCGCCTTGTGAACCAAACAAAAATATAAGGCAGATAGTCAACAGTATAGAAATGTTCTTTACACTATGAATAAAGAATTTGCGGCTAGATTGTAAAGGTTTATTCATTATTTCTGAATTAAGATACTATTGTTATAAGTGTTAAAATTCTCATCTTCAAGCTGTAATAAGTAATAGCCGTTGTTAAGTTGAGAAACTGATATTAATTCACCACCCCGTGTTATACCCTCTTGTAAAAGGTTTCCTCTTACAGAAAACAGTTTATAGTTTAAAGTACCAGTTGAGTTAAAATTAATGTAAAGTTGGTCCTTAGCGGGATTAGGATAAATGCTAATTATATCTTTTGAATTTTGAACTACCGAAGTGGGTTTGTTAACTATTACTATTCCCTTGTTGGAGCTAGCTGAGCAACTAAAGTCGTTGGTTACTACTAATTCAATAGTGTAATCTCCAGCATCGGTGTATATATGAATTGGCTGTTGCGAAGTACTTTCATTATCTAAACCAGAGATAGGGTCTCCAAAATTCCATTGGTAAACTATGTTCGATCCGGTGCTTGTGGATGCGTCAAACGTAACTGTCTCTGCTACCTCCGCAGTATCTATATTTAAAGTAAAGCTAGATGTTGGAACTGGATTAACCCTAACTACCATACTGTCCAAATTAACACAACCAAAGTCATCATTAACAACAATAAAATACTTGGTTGTTGCTGTAGGTGATGCTACAGGGTTTTCATCCGTTGAATCTGAAAGGCTTACACTTGGAGTCCAGCTATAGGTAAAAGGTCTTAGTCCGCCTTTTGACGTTGGATCTCCACCAATAGTAATTTCCTCTCCAAAACAGATTTCAACATCTCTCCCAGCATTAACATCTAACGGTCTATTGCTATTAACAAATACTGTATCGCTTTGCATGCAATTAGACTGATCTTTTACTGTTAAAATATAAGTAGTGGGTAACTCAGGTGATGCTTTTGAATTTCCATATAATGGGTTGCTTAATCCTTGAGTAGGGCTCCAGCTAAAAGTTAAATTTCCATCTCCACCTGTTCCTGGCGAAACTCCTCCTAAAATTACACTATCACTTGAACATAATATATTGTCATCTCCAGCATCCACAATTATGGTATCTCCAACAGTTAAATATACTGTGTCTTTTGAAAAACAATTATTTCCATCGGTAATAGTCAAAATATAATTTATCGGAATACCTGGGTTTGAGGTAGGGTTTGGGCTAGAAGGGTCGTCTAATCCACCTGTCGGATTCCAATTTATCGAATACTCTCCATTTCCACCACTTGCAGTGGGTGACCCTCCTAATTCTTTTCCAATTCCAAAGCACAATGTGCCATCTATTCCAGCATCGGCTCCTATTGAATCGTTTACCTCTACTAATACATTAGTACTTGAAAAACAATCATTGGCATCAGTTACCGTTACTATATAATTTGTAGTGACTTTAGGACTTGCTTTAGGTTTGTCGATAGTTGCATCTGTAAGGCCATTATTTGGTGACCATGCAATTTGAAGAGTGCCAAATCCGCCATCAGCTGTTGGGAAACCACCTAGTTGCACAGAATCTCCAAAACAAATAAATTTATTAAGGCCACCATCTGCTTCGATTTCATTATTCACAGCTACTTCTACTTTATCGGTAGCTATACAGTTGTTTTCATCTGTTATTTGTAATGTGTATTGTGTAAAGGAAGTAGGTGAGGCAATTGGGTTTTGCTGAATTGTTGAGTTGAGTCCAGTGCTTGGCGACCAACTAAAGTCAATATCTCCTGTGCCTCCAGATGCGGTAGGCATTCCACCTAGGGTTGTACCTGTTCCATAACATATAAAAGTGTCTTTACCTGCATTGATTTCTAAAGTGTCATTCACAGATATAAGTACATTTTGAGAAACAACACAACCAGAGTCGTCTGTGGCAGTATAAGTATAAAGCGTGGTTATGCCAGGCTTAGCCAAAGGCCTGCTTAAATTTGAATCAGTTAAGAAAGTTTTAGGAGACCAAAAATCTTTTACAATACCTGAGCCACCAGAAACTCCATTTGGGACTCCTAAGATTAAAGAATCTCCAAAACAAAGTAAGGTGTCTCTACCCGCATTTACGCTTAGGTTATTACTTAAACTTATGACTATCTGATCGCTAACAACACATGCATTATCATCTTGAACACTTACTTTGTATGTTGTACTAGACGATGGCAGTGCTTTCGGATTTGGCAATGAGGCATTTGAAATACCACTACTAGGTGTCCAAGAATAAGAAAGGATTCCGAACCCTCCGGCGCCTGTAGTTAGCCCTCCTAATGTTATGCTATCTCCTAGGCAAAGCGATGTGTCCTTTCCTGCTGATACAAAAATTTCTGGGTCAACATCTAGAATCATAGAATCAATGGAAACGCAACTACTATCATCACTAATGCTTAAATAGTATTTGGTTTGCGTGATTGGGGAAGCTTTTGGATTTTGATTATTGGCATTAAAAACACCCGTTGATGGAGCCCAGTTGTAGCTGTAAGGTTCCGTCCCGCCAAGTACAAATGAACCTGAACCTAAAGCTGTACTATCGCCAAAACATATAAATTGATTGTCTCCAGCGTTAACTGTTAATGCGCTATTTACCTTAACAAAAATTTGATCGGAAACTATACAGTTCGTATCATCTTCTACGGTTAATGTATAAATTTTAGAAGAAGGGGGCGAGGCTTTTGGATTAGTTGACGTTGTGCTTGACAAGCCTTCACTTGTTGACCATAAAAAACTCAAGCTACCTAAGCCACCTGTGGCAGTAGGTGCGCCACCTAAACCAATGCTGTCTCCGTTACAAATAAATACATCTGATCCCGCATCAATACTAATTTCATTGTTTACAGAAATAGTGATGGAATCAGCTATAGAACAACCAATGGCATCTGTAGCTTGCACAATAAACTGTGTAGAAATTGTTGGTGTTGCTTGTGGGTTTTGTAATTCATCGTCGTTTAAGAGTGATTCATTATTCCAATTGTAACTAAAGTTTCCCGAACCACCCTTAGCGGTTGGTTGTGATCCTAAGTTTAATCCATTACCAAAACATATAAAAGAATCTTTCCCAGCATCAATAAAAATTGTATCATTTACAAAAACTGTAACGGAATCGGAAGCTGAACATAAGCTGTCATCCATTATTTGAAGATAATATTTAGTTGTTATTCCCGCTCCTGATTTAGGATTAAATGAGTTAGGGCTAAATAAACTGGAAGATGGAGTCCAATTGTAATTATAAGGATTGGTTCCACCTGATGCGGTTGTTGAAGTTCCTAGGTAAGCGCTATCACCAAAACAAATTAATGTGTCATTTGCTACGTTTGAGACTAGAAGTGGGTTTACAACAAGGTTTAAAGTATCTGTAACAATACAGCCTCTATTATCTTGCACAGTTAGGTCAAAAATGACTGTATTTAATGGCGAAGCTTTAGGGTTTGGAATTTCTGATTCAACCAATTCCTGAGCCGGATTCCAAACGTAGATTAAAGTACCAGTACCGCCGCTTGCTGTGGGCACCCCTCCTAATTCTGCGGTATCTCCAAAACATATAAACTTATCTCCTCCTATGTCTATTAAAATTTCATCGTTCACTAAAAGTGTTGTAGAGTCTGTTGCAATGCATCCTAAGCTATCTGTAACTGTAAGATAATAAGTGGTGTTTGTAACGGGTTTTGCAGTAGGGCTTGAAACATTTGTAGCGCTTAATGTTCCCCCTGGACTCCAGAGGTAAGTAAATGGTTCAACACCAAAGGCTGTAGGAGCTCCTCCTAAAAACGCAGAATCTCCATAACATATAAAATTATCTAATGGATTAGGATCAATTTGAGGTAGTTGATTAACTACAACATAAACAGAGTCCATAACATCTGGCGAACATCCGTCGGATACTGTCACATAATAATATTTTGAAGTGCTAGGAAATACTTCTACTAGTGCAAGACTATTATCTACAATTGAATCCGTAGGAATCCAAGAATAAGTAAATACATTTAAACCTCCAGAGGCAATAGCTGATAAATCTGCAGTATCTCCAAAGCAAATTGTTTGCGTATCTGATACGTTTACACTTATAGGCAAGCGAAGGGTTACCATAACATAATCTGTATCTGGCGAGGAACATAAATCTTTGATTTCTACACCATAAGTAGTTGTTGCCGTGGGGATTGCTATAGGACTTGAAATTGTGGCGTTATTTAAACCAGCACCTTGAAACCACTTAAATGCATAATTTGCAGATACCCCACCTGAAAGCAAGGAGCTCAAAACTACGCTTTGCTCTACACAAATAGTAGTGTCTGTTCGAGTGTCTATTTTTAATGAATCTCGAACATTAACTCTTACCATATCATTTCCAGATAAAGCAATGCAAGTTCCATCAGAAATCGTAAGGTTATAGCTTGTGCTCGTTCCTGGAGAAGCTTTTGGATTACGTATAGTGCTATTATTAAGACCTGTAGTTGGAGACCAATTGTAACTAAAGTTTCCACTACCACCAGTAATTTCTGGGTCAAGCTGTGCACTATCTAGTCCTGCACAAATGGAGTCGGGATTTACTGAACTACTATTTATAACTCCTACTAAAACATCAATACTTATTGGTAATAAATTGATTACTAGCTCAACGGTACCTGTATCTGGCCCAAGTTTCCAAGTAACACTAACCATGGAATCCGTACTGCTACCGTTAATTGTGCCATTGGTTATTACCCATTGATAGGTTGCTCCGTCCACACTATCGGCTTTGTAGGTAGTTGTTACTCCGCTACAAACACTTTGATCGCCATATATGGTGTCTAAAGCGGCTGGCGGATGAGTTGAATGGAAGTAATAGTTGTTAGTTGAATTTGCTGAAGACGTCAGAACTATAGTAAATAGAAATACGAATGTGCTTAATAATACTTTATACATCTAAAGTGGTGTGTAGAATGTTTTCAATAGTTTGGTAGTTTTGCTAATTATATATTAGCATAGGAAGATTTTAATTCTAAATTATTTTGCAAATATAACCTATATGTCAAAAAAGTATTTCGTTTTCAACATTTATATTAGTTAATAGCCGTTTATTATAACGGCTATTGGTGTGGTAAACAATTGGAAACGATACCGCTAGGGTACAATTAAGAATGAATCTAAATTGCAGGCTAGGCGCTTATAAAATATTTACTAGGCGTAAATCAAGTAAATGCTGTTTTATACAGCCCCATCAAATTAGCCAAAATAGAAGACATTCAAAAAGAATGAAATTCTGAATTATCTTTTGAAAAGTGAAGGATAAATAACACAAAAGTTACAAGGACGTGTGGCTTATGAAGCCTCAAACAAACAATTAAAAATTATTACATCAGCAATAGCGGCCATCAAGTATGCATTGAAACAATAGAACTGCTTTAGTTGTTAACCCATACTAAGCCACTAACAGGATATTTTAGTGGCAGACGCTAACACCAATATTATATGCTTTGTAAGCGCCTTGTAGTTTTGATTTTGCTATCATCTTACTTGTTTATACTTTATTCTCAGACTGGTGTAATTAAAGGAAGAGTTTATAATAGTATAAACAACAAGGCTGTGCCTTTTGCTAGTATTGCAATTGACAGCACCACAATTGGAACTATTTCTGATATTGATGGGTTTTATCGGATTGAAAATCTTCAACCAGGCACTTACAATGTGCTTTGTTCTTTTATAGGTTTCAAAAAAGAAATCGCATCAGAAATTTTAGTTAGTTCAATCCGAACCACATCGGTTAATTTTGCTTTGATTGAGGAGTCAACAGCTCTTGGCGAATTAACTATTGTAGCCTCTCCATTTAGCAAGTTGGAAGAAAGTCCAGTGAGTTTAAAAACAATAAGCGCATCAGAAATTTATCGAAATCCTGGTGGCAACCGCGATATTTCGAAGGTAATCCAAATACTACCAGGAGTGGCT
Source organism: Sphingobacteriales bacterium (assembly GCA_047632595.1). Classification (GTDB taxonomy): domain Bacteria; phylum Bacteroidota; class Bacteroidia; order Sphingobacteriales; family Sphingobacteriaceae; genus JBLIDK01. The sequence continues at coordinate 14,427 of JBLIDK010000014.1, read as the reverse complement.
TCTTCTGCTTCTTTCAGAAATGACATCATTGTTAGGGGCGGAGCGCCAAATGAGAATCGTTTTTACTTAGATGGCGTCGAAATTCCAAACATCAATCACTTTGCCACTCAAGGTTCCTCTGGAGGACCAGTTGGTTTGATTAATGTTAACTTTATTAGAGAAGTAGACTTTTACGCCGGAGCATTTCCAGCAAACAGAGGAAATGCCTTAAGCAGTATTTTAGAGTTTAAGCAGATTGAAGGGAATGATGAAAAGCTAAATGGAACCTTCATGGTTGGGTCAAGCGATGTTGGCCTCACTCTTGATGGACCAATAGGAAAGAAGTCTAGTTTTATTTTGTCTGCAAGACGCTCCTATCTACAGCTCCTCTTTAAAGCGCTAGCCCTTCCTTTTCTTCCAACTTACAACGATATGCAATTCAAGCAAACAATAAAGATTAATAACAAAAACCGGCTCACCGTCATTGGTCTCGGCGCAATAGATGATTTTAAATTAAATACTGGAGTTAATAATGATCTTAATGATCAAGAAACAATAACAAGAAACAGCTACATTCTTGGGAATCTTCCAATAAATACACAATGGAATTATACCACGGGAGCAAATTGGACTCACTTTTCTGAAAATAGCTATCAAAATGTAGTGGTGAGCAGAAATCACTTGAATAATCAATCTATAAAGTACCTGAACAACGTTGAACAAGAGCAATTTCTATTGTTGGATTACACATCACAAGAAATTGAAAATAAGCTAAGGCTAGAAAACACCTTTCGTAAAAATGGATGGAAATGGAACATGGGAGCAGGATTTGAAATTGCCAGCTATTCAAACTCAACATTCAATAAAATTTCTGTTGGAGATGAAGCTAGGACTATTGATTTCACCTCAAATTTAACCTTCAATAAATACTCCGCTTTTTCACAACTAAGTAAAACTGTACTTAAAGAACGCTTGCTCCTTTCCTTAGGAGTTAGAACAGATTTTAACGATTACTCCAAAGAAATGGGCAACCCAATTGACCAATTTTCACCACGTTTTTCAGCGTCGTATTCACTCGCTGAAAAATGGAATGTGAACTTTAATATTGGTCGTTATTTTCAACTTCCGCCCTATACTGTATTGGGATATCGAGACACCTCCAATGTCTTAGCCAACAAAGCAAATAATCTTACCTATATAAAAGCAAATCACTTAATAATAGGTTTGGAACACAATCCTACAATGTTATCTAAAATTACTGTTGAAAGTTTTTTTAAAACATATGATAACTATCCCTTCTTACTTCGAGATAGCATTTCGCTGGCCAATTTGGGTAGCGATTTTGGAGTTATCGGGAATGAGCCCGTTGCATCCATTTCAACTGGAAGAAGCTATGGTCTTGAATTGCTGATTCAGCAAAAGCTAAGTTCATCAGTGTATGGCATTTTGTCCTACACTTTTGTTCGAAGTGAATTTGCTGACAAAAATTCAGAATTAAGGCCCTCTGCCTGGGATAATAGGCATATTTTAAACTTAACCGCTGGTAAAACTTTTGAACGAAATTGGGAAGTTGGATTGAAATTTCGGTTGCTTGGAGGGGCACCCTTTACTCCTTATGATTTAGAACGATCGGCAATAAAAGAAATTTGGGACGTTAGGCAACAAGGAGTGTTCGACTGGAGTCGATTGAATACATTACGCAGCCCTACATCTCACGGATTAGATATTAGAGTGGATAAAAAGTGGTACTTTTCAAAATGGGCGCTTAACACTTATATTGATGTCCAAAATGTTTATAATTTTCAATTTAAAGGCCAGCCATTTCTTGATGTGGAAAGAGATAGTTCAGGTAATTTAGTTACCGACCCAAATGATTCAAAAAAGTACAAGTTAACTGAAATTGAAAATACGAATGGCACGTTGCTGCCAAGTATTGGCCTTATGATTGAGTTTTAAGAGAAGTTTTGAATTAAAGTTGAAGGAAGAAGTAAATGAAGTGTTCTGTATTTATTGCAACTAGTATAGATGGTTTCATAGCCAAAAAAAATGGTAATGTTGATTGGCTTCACACTGCTGGAAATGGCAAAGAATTAACTGGTGCTAATGCCGACATGGGACTTAGCGCATATATATCCTCAGTTGATTGCATGATTATGGGTCGCAAAACAATGGATATTATTTCAAAGATGAACTTAAGACCTGAGCAGTGGTTTTATGGCGACCTAAAAATTATTGTGCTTAGTAATACTTTAAAAGAAGCGCCAGAAAACTTGAAGAGCAAAGTTGAAATGTATTCTGGTGATTTATTAACTCTTATCTCTACGCTCGAAAATCATGGGCAAAAACATGCATATATTGATGGAGGAACTACAATTCTGCAGTTTATAAATTTAAAGCTAATAAGCGAGCTTACGATAACAAAAGCGCCTGTTTTATTAGGAGAGGGAGTTCCCTTATTTGGGAAACTTTTTAAGGATTTAAAACTTGAGAATGCTAAGGCAACCGAATTTGCAAACGATTTCATTCAGCTTAAATACACTGTTAATTAAGACTAAACCTATTGGTTATGAATAAGACTTTAGAAAAGCTAATTGAGGCCGAAAACAAAGCCAAGGTTCTTTTCCAAGAAATTGAAAAACGAGAGCTAGTTGTTGAGGGCACATCAGAGCGTAAATTAAACACTCAAGTATTTGACTTGGCCTACGAGCTATTTGGAATTAAGAAATTTTGGCATAAACGTATTGTAAGATCTGGAGCAAACACTTTGCTTCCTTACAAAGAAAATCCGCCTGACTTAATCATTCAAAAGGATGATATTCTGTTTTTTGACTTTGGGCCCGTTTTTGAAAATTGGGAAGCCGATCTAGGTAAAACTTATGTATTGGGAAACGATAAGAATAAACTAAAATTAAAAAACGACGTTGAGCTTGCTTGGCAAGAAGGTCACAACTACTTTTTCAATAACAAAAACAACCTAACAGGAGCCGATTTTTACAAGTATACGAGTGAACTTGCCAAAAAATATGGCTGGGAATACGGAAACATGCATTGTGGTCATTTAATTGGAAATTTCCCGCATGAAGAAATTCTTGGCGAAGATGAAATTAACTATATCCATCCTAATAATAAAGAGTTAATGTCTGAGAAAGACATAAATGGAAATGAACGATTTTGGATTTATGAAATTCATTTTATTGACCAAAAAAGAAAAATAGGTGGATTTTTTGAGCAATTGCTATATTTATCCGATTAGATTGAGAATCGAAAGGTGTCTGGTTTAGTTTTAAAAAAAACATGCTTAAATGAAACCTACAAACAATCACATAAACTACATTGAATCCAAGGCGCATGACCTTGAAAAACAAAGTTGTTCTACAATTTAGTATTTGACTGGTCGTTTACTTACTATGGGCCGACTTATAGTTCATTTACCCATAGTGGCGTTCAAGGTGGCTTTGAAAAGAGGGAAGATTAAATCGTAAATGGCTTGCTAGCTGTCATATAGAAGCAATAAAAGTTAAATTCGTAAAAGAAGGTGGAAACACATGCAAAGACATTTTCACCTTATCAGGATGCAGAAGTTTCTATTTTTTAGATCCATCTGGAAATGAATTAGCAATTTGGACAGATAAATAAATTAGATATGACTAACAAAACAGAAAAAGAATTTAAGCCTTTGCATGCTTACTTATTGATACTTTCAGGATCGTTTTTAATAATTGTACGTTTTTTTGGCGGTTCCGAAGACTTGACCACCTTAGATATATTTAAATTTGTTTTTGGAGCACTTATTATTGGCTTTGGAGTCTTTAAATTAATGAAATTAAAAAAATAACATGTACAAAGACATTATCACCTACGAATTATCTGAAAACACTACTGAAGAGCATTTACTAAAAATTGCTAAACAAGCAGTAAATGACTGGATGAAAAACCAAGAGGGGTTCATGAAATGGGAAATTCACACCAATAGCGATGGCAGCTATACGGATATTGTTTATTGGCGTTCAAAGGATGATGCAAAGGAAGCAGAGAAGGACATGGTTAACATACCAAATGCGGCAGAATGGTTTGCTTGTTACAAAGAAGGAACATTGGCTAGCAAGAATTTAACATTGGTAGTTGAATTCTAATTCGTAAATAATCCTCATCTTAGTAAAAGTTTAAAAACAATATCATGGGAAAAAGTCAAGATTCAAAAAAGAGTGTGAAAAAAGAGCCTGTAAAAACGGCTAAAGAGAAAAAAGCAGAGAAAAGATTAAAGAAAGCTAAATGATCATAGACTAATCTTCAGTCCAAAGCACACCTCATGCTAGAAACTATAAACAGTTTCTAGCTTTCTTTGTTTACCGTTTAAGAAACAAGAAAAATGATCAACACTTTCAAAAACCTATTAGGCATAGGACCAAAAGTGAACTATTCGCAATTAGTAAAAAACGGAGCTATTATTGTTGATGTGCGAAGCAAAGAAGAGTTTAGCGGTGGACATATAAAAGGTTCAATAAATACTTCGGTTGACACCTTGAAAAATAATTTGAACAAGCTTAATAAAGACAAGGTCATTATTACTTGTTGCGCCAGTGGAATGCGAAGTGCTTCTGCAAAAAGCATGTTAAAATCTAGCGGTTTTAATGAAGTTTATAACGGTGGCGGTTGGTCAAGCTTAAATGGCAAAGTAAATTAAGCCTTATGTTTAAAAAACTATTTTTAGTACTCACGGCAACTATTTTATTAACTAATTGCTCCAATGGCCAAACCAAAGGCGATGCAGAATTGCTTTCAGCAACTGAGTTTGCCAGCAAAGTTAATGAGGTGCCTAATGCTGTAATTATTGATGTGAGAACCCCCGGTGAATTTGAGTCGGGACACCTAATAAATGCACTTAATTATAACTGGAATGGTGATAGTTTTGAACAACAGATTAGCCAGCTAGATAAAAGCAAACCCGTTTTTGTTTACTGCCTAAGTGGCGGGCGAAGTGCTGCTGCAGTTAGCAAGTTAAAGGCCAACTCCTTTGAAGTAGTCTATGAATTAGAAGGTGGTATAAAAAATTGGAGGGTAGAAAAACTTCCTGAATCTACAAAGAACTAAATATTTTCTAAAAAGTAATAAGAACTTCTCACAGGTTGAATTATTTGCTTTTTTGAAGTAGAAACGAAGCTTTTTAGTACTCACCCCAACAACGCACTATGTATACAAGAAACGTCTATAAGATAAAAGAAGTAGTTCTATGGACACGTTATGAAACTTGCTTTTTCCTTGCCTTTAGCTCGGCATTAGTTAGCCTTTATTTTTTCTTAGATCTTAATTGGTTTAAAATTCCATGGACCGCCATTGCACTAATAGGTACAGCAGTTTCTTTTGTGATTGGTTTTCAAAACAACTCGGTTTATGGCCGAATTTGGGAAGCACGAAAAATTTGGGGCGGAATTGTCAATACCTCACGAACCTTTGGTGTATTTGTTCAGGATATGTTAACGAAAGAGCACACAAATGGCGCTGTTTCTGATGAGCAAATTAAACAAGAAATAAAGACCCTAACCTATCGACATATTGGCTGGTTAACAGCTTTAAGGTATTCTATGCGTTTATCAAAGCAATGGGAAACCACTAGCAGTTCCAAAACTAACAATAAGTGGGGTTTAGAGATTCCTGAGCGAATGGTTTCTTTTGATGATGCCTTAAAACCATATGTTTCAGCAGAAGACATGGCTTATGTTAAAAGCAAAGGAAATCCGCAAACCGCACTACTGTATCTGCAATCTCATCACTTAAAAAAATTAAAAGAACAGGGCGTTATATGGGAGTTTTCCTTTTTAGAATTGGAAGGGCTTATTCAAACACTTTTTGACCATCAAGGAAAGTCAGAACGTATAAAAAACTTTCCTTTCCCGAGGCAATACGCAACCATAAACCATTATTTCATGTGGCTACTATTGTTACTTCTTCCTTTGGCAATGGTTCCAGAATTTAATGCCATTGGCGTTAGTATTTCAGAGCAAACTCCCATAATTGGCAAATATTTTGTTTGGCTAACAATCCCTTTTTACTCTGCCGTTGCTTGGATGTTTCATACAATGGAGCGAATTGGTAGAACAGGCGAAAATCCATTTGAAGGAACTTCCAATGACGTTCCCATTTCAACAATTGCGCGTGGTATAGAAATTGACTTAAGAGAAAATTTAGGTGAAAAGAAAGAAGATATTCCGCCGCCTTTTAGCACTGACTATAATATTCAATGGTAATTAATCTTTAAAGAAACACTTGATTCCAGGTTAATTTGCCAATTAAAAGGAGCGTCTTCATGTTCAATGATACCCACAAAGAGCCTAATGTGAATTACTCGGAATTTATTAGTGAAAAATTAAAATGCGATTACCCCTACTTATCAAATGTATACATAGAAGTAAAGGAGTCTTTTGGTTTAATTCTCTATATTCGACTTCACATTATTAAACTTTAAAAGATCATGAAATCAATTTTACTCGTTTTAATTCCTGTACTTTTTCTAAGTGCTTGTAAAGAGCAACAAGCTTCTTCAACAACAGAAAACGAGTCGTTTAATCAAATGCTTGTAGACTATAACGAAGGAAAAACTCTATTTGACCCAATAACAGCCACTTTTCTTGGTAAAAAGGAGTTTAATGGAGCTTTTGCGATGACTTTGTCTGATTCATATAAAGCTGAATTAAAATCCTTTTATTCAAAGTTTCAAAAAGAAAATGAGCAATACAAAGACTCTGAGCTAACCGAGGAGCAACAATTAAGTAAAGCGCTAATTGCATGGGACTGCGACATTGAATTAAGTCAAGCTGAATTTAAACACAGCGCTTACATGCCTATTGACCAAATGTGGACTGTAAACTTGTCAATGGGACAGTTGGCTAGTGCTACTAGTGCTCAGCCATTCAAAACAGTTGAAGACTATACTAACTGGTTTAACAGAACAAGGCAGTATAACCAATGGTTATTGAAGGCAATTGCTAAAATGAAAGAAGGCATTGAAGAAGGGTATGTGCTTCCAACATCATTAATTAGTAAAGTTATTCCTCAGTTTCAAGTATTAGCAGAAACTCCATTAAAAGACAATCTGTTTTATAGTTCGATTAGGCTTATGCCTAAAGATTTTTCTCCGGAAGATAAGGAGCAAATGACAAAAGAATATTCTGCTTTTTTAGAGGGAAAATTAATACCAACCTTTTCTGCCATGTATGAATTTTTAAAAACAGATTACAACAATGCAGGCAGAGCAAGTAGTGGGCTTTCTGACCTTCCAAATGGCAGTGAATATTACAAGCATTCAATCAAGAAATACACCACTACAACAATGAGTGCTGAAGAAATTCATCAACTGGGATTAAAGGAAGTGGCGCGTATTTTAACTGAAATGGAAAAGGTAAAAACCCAAGTTGGTTTTGAAGGAACTATCAAGGAGTTTTTCAATCATGTTAGAGAAAATAAAACCTTAATGCCCTATTCAGAACCTCTACAAATAATCGACAACTTCAATGCTATTCATGCTAAGATGACTCCCCAGTTAGAGAAGTTGTTTGATAAGAAGCCAATGACTGAATTTGTTGTAAAACAAACTGAAAAATTCAGAGAGGCTTCTGCAAGTGCACAATACAATTCGGGATCATTGAAAGACAATAGACCGGGAATATTTTATGTGCCAATTATTGACGCATCCAAATACAATGTGTTTTCTGACGAGGCCTTATTTTTACACGAAGCAATTCCAGGACACCATTATCAAATATCGTTGGTTCAAGAAAATGAATCTCTACCTGAATTTAGAAGGTCGCTATGGTATAGTGCATATGGCGAAGGTTGGGCTTTATACTGCGAAAGTTTAGGAAAGGAATTGGGTTTATACACAGACCCGTACCAATATTTCGGAATGCTAGGTATGGAAATGCACCGTGCAATTCGTTTAGTAGTTGATGCAGGAATGCATGCTAAAGGGTGGACACGTGAGCAGGCTATTCAATACTCATTAGACAATGAAGCTGAGAGTGAGGCAGGCATAATATCTGAGATTGAGCGCTACATGGCAAAGCCTGGGCAAGCCTTATCTTATAAAATTGGTCAGCTGAAAATACTAGAGTTGAGAGCCAAAGCCGAAATAGAATTAGGAGAGAAATTTGATATTCGTGAGTTTCACAATCAAGTATTGGAAACTGGTTGTATTCCTTTAGCCCTGCTTGAAGTTAGAATTGATAGGTGGATTACAGAAACAAAATAAAAATGCAAAGGTATTTTATGCAATACACTCACTATCTAACCGTTAATTAAACAAGCTTTCAAAAATAATTAAAGTCATGAAAATAACTATTTTACTTTTCGCACTAGTTTTTACCTTTTCAAACTGTAAAAATAAAGATATAGACAAAAGCGTAATAAGCTGTGGTGCTGAGACTATTGTTGACGCTGATGATTATATTTCTGCAGCTACAGATCAGGTTGTAATAAATAATCTATCAATTGATGGCGACTGCCTAAAGATTTACTACGGAGCAAGTGGGTGCAACGGTGATTCTTGGATAGTAAAACTTATTGATTCTGAAGAAATTATTGATTCTGACACACTACAAAGGAATTTGAAATTCTCCTTGTTGAATAATGAAATTTGCCAAGCATACTTTACTAAAGAAATAACCTTCGACATTTCAAATCTTCAGGTTGATGGAGGCAAGGTAATGTTAAATATTTTTGATAGAGGGGATGAGATTCTTTATGAATATTAATATTTAGTTTAATCAATCATTCTATATTAGAATCAACTCTCGTTTCTACTTTGTTGCTGTGCTCGGAGTCAACAAACTGAACTTTTTCTTGCGGTTGACATCTCGTTAAAGCAAAAAAAGCAATGGTTATAATAAGCCATATTATTGCTTGAGTTCTTACCCACAATTGTTGTCTATTAGAATGGTTATATAATTTTTGCATGCTGTTAAATCTTAGAATATAAATATAGTTTGGAAAGATTGGTAGGGCTATAACTAATGTTTCAAGTGCTAGCACATATGTGTCATTTATATATTTCTTAAATGATTTTAATCTTCAATACAGAAGTTTGATTACTTTTAACCGCTATTCATTTAATCAACATAAAAATTCCCTTCATGCAATCTGGATATTTCAAAGCATTAGTAATTTGCGCTTTTTTTCTTTCAATTTTTACTATTTCAGCACAAGAAACAACCACCTACACCCAATTCATCACATTTAACATCGGTTATGGTTTTGGCCAAGGAGTTTCAGAAAAAGGTGTTGGTCGGGTAAAATCTATTGGCTGGCAAAAAAGCTACGGTGTTAAAAATAAACTGCGATTTAACCCCATTGTCATGCTAGCAAGCTTAAGTGATGCAAAAAGATCTAAAGACCAAGTAGTGTTCTTTAATGTCACTACTCTTGGGGCAATGATGCATTATGACTTAATTAATATTAAATGGTTTTCATTAGTTACATCTATTGGTGCTTTTGGACACAAAACAAGAGGAATTCAAAGTCCCGAAGGCTTTCCAGTGTTTGATGGCAAAAACTACTACTTTAACAAATTATATTATTCAGGACAAGGGGCTGTTAGTTTAAGGATTTCGCCAAGTAAAAGCCGTTTGGCAATTGCTATTAGGCCAATGGATATTCAATTAGGCAACAAAGGGTTTATTATGGGTTATACTACAGTTGGTGTTGACATTGGATTGAATTAACTTAGGTTTTACTATTTTTGATTTATGGATTCAACTATTCAAAAAGAAATTAACTCAATTATTTGAAATAAACTAAGTGTCCCCATTTTTTCATTTACAAAATGAACGACTATATTAATTCCTAGTAAATTTAGCTTTTGAATTACCACAATTAGATGAATACCAAAAATCCAAAAGTAGACGAGTTCTTTAATAAAACACTTAGCTGGAACGAATAAATGGAAAGTCTTAGAGACTTGGTTCTTAAATGTGGACTTTTAGAAGAACTTAAGTGGGGTGTCTCCTTGTTACACCAACAATGGCAAAAACATTCTGCTAATTCATGGCTTTGAAGAATACTGTACACTTAACTTTTTTAATGGTGCATTGCTTAAAGATGAAAAGGGGATTCTAGTGCAGCTTTAAAAGTTTACATTTTTGAAGCAATTGAAGTGGAGAAAGGTGGAATTAAGTTGAAAATGAAACAAGTAACTGATTTTTAAGAGCCAGAAGAACTATGACTAAGATTAACCTATTAAATCTAGTTGTTTTCTTAGTTGATTAAAAAACAATTTCCTCTCTTTTTCCGCAGACCCACTAATTAAACTAGCCTTTTTCATTTGTTCATTTGTCCAATTTTCAATTTCAGCACAGAAATCATTTTGTAAGGTTTTTAAATAAAAAAGTCCGTTGTAGTTTATAAAAACTGCCTTATTGCTGTCAGAAACGGCTAAAATAGTGTCGTCTAAAACCATGTATTCTTGATGATATAGATTATATGGGGCTTTGTTTCCTTCAGCATCAATTCTAAATCCTTGTTCTGCATCCTTTTCACAAGTCAAAAGCAAGTCTAAAAGTTCTTGTTTAATTTCTTGAACCGACTCTTGGGTTGAAAAGTACCCAAGTTCATTGTAGTAGTTCAGCTGCCTAATTGTGCTACTTAAAATCTCTATGTTCCAAAGTTCCGAGGTGTTTAATTTTTGATGCAGTTTGGATATGGCTGCCATCCCCTTTTTTATGCTTTGGCGAGGAATGTAGTTCTCGTAATGTTCTAACTCTTGTCCTGTTTCAGCTAAAATTGATTTATGCCAGAAGTAAAGTTTAAAATCAGCTAATTTTGGATAAAAGCCGTAATAGAAAGTAGGCAGGTCTCTTGCAGCCATTATAAATCGACTATTTTCTTCTTTTGAAAATGCTTCTAAGTGTGCGGCTATTCGTTCAATATATAAATCCAAGCTCACTGCGCCATACGTTTTATTGGTATGAAATAACACCGACCCTGAACTATCATCCTCTATGGCTTCAGATAAGTTTATGTTAAAGTGCTTACCAAGTTTCGCAGCTTCGTCTAAGGAAATTAGGGTCGCGCCTCTTAGCCGCCTGTAGGCACTATCCGTGCTTACATTTAGCAGTTCTGCAACTTGCTCGGCTAAGGGGGTGTTTTCCTCGGCGCGTCTTTTAAGAGCTTCTACGAACAAGTTTTGTTTAACCATTTAGTGCTTAGTTATCATTAATTGATAAATATAATTATATAAGCGGATCAAATTATTAAATAATGCAAAATTTTAATTTTTCATTGATGAAAGTCAATTACCATCCTTGCTATTATGCCTGCACCTTTGAGATGTTAATCAAAAACAACTTATCATGAAAATTTTAAATATTAAAAACTACAGAACAATTTGCCTTTGCTTAATAGCATTCGGCCTATTTTTTACAGCTCAAGCACAAACAGAAAAATCTATTGCTGTCATTGCTGTCTCATCTAACGGCATCTCATTTTCTAACCAATCAGACATAACAAGAATAACTCAACATGAACTAACAAAGGCGAGCGATTATCTAGTTGTGGATCATAATTATGTGATGCAAGTCGCAGCTAAATCAAAAAACGAAGAGGAAGCATGCGTAACTCCCGCCTGTTTCTGTGAAATAGGGAAAGTGTTAAATGCAGATTTAGTATTAAGCGGCAGCATCGACAAGTTGTTTAGTAAAACCCTTATAAGTTTTCGAATTTTTGATGTGAAAACTCAAAAAATGATTGCTTCAAAGTCGGAAGAGTTTATTGATTCTGATCAACAAATTCCAGTTATGATTAGAATTAGTCTCTTAAATTTATTGAATCAACCCTTAAGTGAAGAGCTTACACTGGGCTACAACCAATTAAAAACTGAAGGTGACTTTGTCGCGAGTTTAACTCATTCAAAAGTTAAAAAGCTAAAAAACAATGGGCCCAGAGTGGGTGCTGTTTTGCTAACTGGTCAATTAGCCCAAAGATTGGAAGCCGGAAAAGAGAATGGTGGTTATGGTGGGTATCCGGCTATGTTTTTAATGGCCTATCAGTTTGAACAAACCTATATAAACCATGGAAATATTCAGGGGTTAATAGAGTACTTGCCAGCAATAACTGGTTTAGACCAAGGGTTGTTTATTCCATCTTTTACTATTCTTAATGGTATTCGAAATAACAGTTCAGGTTTTGAATTTGCTGTTGGCCCTCAATTTGCCTTAAACAAAGTTAAAAAAGGGGTCTATGAAGAGGGTGTGTTTTATTCACCTGATGAGGCTTACGATCGTTTTGGAAATGCTGATAATACAGAGCTAATTGCCCACTCGGATGGATATTTTAGAATTTCAACTGCCTTTGTTTTTGCAGTAGGTAAAACATTTAGGTCTGGTGGAGTAAATTACCCAGTAAATCTCTTTTGTATTCCAGATCGAGATTCTTTTAGAATCGGACTCTCCTTAGGATTCAATGCGGCATCTTAAGTTTTCCTTGACTTCTTGACCTACATAACTTTTGTTTGATTAAAGTAGTCCTTGTTAAAAGTGTTTGTATGCACTTTGCAGGGGCTTCTTTGCTTTACAAATAAATTGGTGCAATCAGCTCTTCTTTTTTGTCTCTTGGCTATTTCTCGAAACAATTTGTAATTTGCGTTTAAATAAGTCCAATATGAAAAACCTATTCATTGCCCTATTCTTTTTGCTTAGCGCGATTTCAGTTTCTGCTCAATCACTTACAGAAAAACAAGTGGATTCAATTGTTAATAGAGCCCTCGATATTTCTTCTTCAACCGGTATTGCTGTTGCTATTGTTAAAGATGGAAAAGTTATTTATTCAAAAGGCCATGGCATAAGAAGCATCGAAACCAAAGAAAAAGTTGACAAAAACACTCTTTTTGCCATTGCTTCAAACTCTAAAGCTTTTACCAGTGCCGCTTTGGCTATGTTGGTTGATGAGGGGAAAATAACTTGGGATGATAAAGTGATGAAATACATCCCAGAATTTACGATGTACAATGACTATGTTGCTGCTAATTTTACTATTGAAGATTTACTAACTCATCGCAGTGGATTGGGTTTAGGCGCGGGCGACTTATTGTGGTTTCCTGATGGAAATTCTTATACCATAAACGATATTTTAAAAAGCTTTCAATACCAAAAACCTGTTTCTGCTTTTAGAACCAAATACGACTATGACAACCTATTATATATTGTTGCAGGCGAAGTAGTGGCTCGGGTTAGTGGTAAATCGTGGACAGATTTCGTTCAAGAAAGGATAGTAGACCCTATTGGAATGACCAATACAAAAACCTGTCATTTGAACTTGCCTAAAAATGCCAACTTGGCTATGCCACATAGCTTTTATTATGGTAAGAAAAAGCAGTTAAATACGTATAATAGTGGCGAACTTATGGGGCCCGCCGCTGGTTTATATGCAAGTGTTGAAGATTTGTCTAAGTGGATGCTGGTTCAGCTTAATGAAGGTAAATATGGGGATGAAACCCTATTCTCTGAACAGCGACAAAGAGAAATGTGGTACCCACATACGGTAAAAGGCTACAGTGTACTTCCAAGAGGAGAAAATAAATCCCAACTCTCAGCATATGGCTTAGGTTGGGACATTTCTGATAAAAAAGGTAAAACAATTATTGGCCATACAGGTGGCATGCCTGGAATGCTATCAAGAACAATACTAGTTCCTGAGCTTGAATTGGGTATTGTTGTTCTCACCAATACAGACCCGGGTGGTTTGGCATTTTACATGGTTGGCGAAACAATTTTACAAGAATATTTAGGAGGTAATTCAAGTGACTTAATTAAGTCAGGTGCCGATCGTGCTGCTTCTAGAGGTTCTCAAACTGATTCTGTTGAAAATGCCGTTTGGGATTGGATAGCAAAGAATAAAACCAAAGTGAATCAAGCTAATTTTATAGGCACTTATACCGATCCTTGGTTTGGTGAAGCAACAATATCTGTTATAGATGGCAAAATGTGGTTTGCATCAAAGAGTTCTCCTAATTTGACCGGTCAGTTATTCCAGTATAAGGCTTCTGCCTTTGCTGTAAAGTGGAATTACAATGACATGCCTTGTAACGCATTCGCACTGTTTCAGTTAAATGAAGAAGGAAAAGCAATTGGACTTAAAATGAAGGGCATTTCTCCAAATATTGACTTCAGTTTTGATTTTCAAGACCTGAATTTTACTAAATCTGAGTAAAACTCACACTTTAATCACATTAGGTGTTTTTATCAATATTGCTTTCATTTTCTTTCACTATTAGTAGTAGCGAGTATTTTAATACTGATGGCTTAATAGTAAAACTAATGACATTGAACGGGACTAGTCAACCAGCCCCCATTTTACCTTAAAAAATCACATTATGAAACATGCAATTGGCTGGTTCGAAATACCGGCAACAAATTTAGAAAGAGCTAAAAAATTCTACGAACAAGTTTTAGGATCTGAAATGTC
>JBLIDK010000013.1:0-43193 GCA_047632595.1 Sphingobacteriales bacterium | reverse complement strand
ATTGCACAGGGTCCTGCAATTAAAAAGAAATTGCCCGAGTTTGAATGTTTGATTTTTGGTATTTCAGCTATCGTCATAAAGCAAAGTTAGGGATTTATTACTTTTTGAAGCCTACGATTTATTATTGGCTTATTATTTCAAATTGAACGTTCACTGATGCTTTATAGGTCACATCGTTAAAATCAGGACTAGTCATAGAACCCGAACTTTTATCCATTGACATCGCCTCCATCCTATTATACATTGGTGCATTATAGCTTTGCTCATTTAACATCAAAAGCGGACCTAATTTATCATTGGTTACAGATAAATAATCCATTGCCTTTTCCATTGCATCTTTTATTGCAAGTTTACGAAGCTCACTTTCAATCTCCTTTTCTCTACTGCTTTCCATTTTTTCGGTATAAATGTTGGTTACCGACTTATCGTCTAACGACTCCAACAGTCTATTCAGTTTTTTATCATCTCTTAAAAATATTGTGTAGGTTTTACTTGCTCTAAAGCCTTCTCTTTTTCTATTGTTCCAGCTTTGATACCCGTAAACATTTTTCACTTTAACATCTTGTTTTTCAAACCCTAATTTATAGGCCGATTTGAGAAAATTTTCTTCAATTGCATCTATTTGTGAAGAACCGTTGTATTCTTGTAAGGTAACATTAACAAAAATTTGATCAGGTTTAGCGTCTAATTCAGCATTTCCAGTCATGTTAATTATGCGTGTTTTGTTTTCGGTTTGGGCAATTGAAACTAGTGAAGTAGCAAAGATAAGTACTCCTAGTAAAATGGTTTTAAGTGAATTCATGTTCTTAGTTAATTGGTTATATACTTATGGATTTGTTTCTTCGTAATAAGTTTAAAATCTAAAATATGATTATTAGAGAAGCCAAAGCAAGTGATTGTAAAGATATATTAAAACTAATAAAGCAATTAGCCGTGTATGAACGTGCGCCTGAAGCTGTTATTGTAACCGAAGAGCAGCTCAAAATAGATGGTTTCGGGGAAAACCCAGTTTATAAATGCTTTGTTGCCGATTCTGGTAGTGAAGTAGTTGGCTTTGCATTAGTCTATTTTAGATACTCCACTTGGAAAGGTAAATGTGTTTATTTAGAAGATTTTGTAGTTGATGAGGCACAAAGAGGTCAAGGAATTGGAAAGCAATTATTTCAAAAAGTGATTGACTATACTTTAGATTGTAAGTGCTACCAATTAGTTTGGCAAGTACTTGACTGGAATGAACCAGCAATAAATTTTTACAATAAATACAATTCCACACTTGATGGCGAATGGATTAATGGGACACTAACAGTTGATCAACTTAAGGTTTTTGCAAAAAATTAAATTAAGTTTACAACAATGCAAGTTTATAAATTTGGGGGAGCGTCAATAAAAGATGCCAAAGCTGTTAAAGCGATGGCTGAAATAGTTATTGCTACCGATAAACCGTTGTTTGTTGTGGTATCAGCAATGGATAAAATGACCAATATCTTCGAAACACTTGCTGAAGCTATCTTTGACAGTCATAACTATGAAGAATCATTAAATGAAATTTACACTTTTCATGATACCCTTTTTCAAAATCTTGTAGGCAAATCAATCAATACTTCAGAAGTTTTCACCAAAGCATTTAATCAACTCAATCAAACGATTAAAGTAGTTGGATTAAGCAATTATCATGCTTTATATGATCAAATAGTTCCCTTTGGTGAACTACTAAGCAGTATTCTTATTTCAGAATATTTCACTCATTTAAAACTTTCGCATCAGTGGTTGAATGCATCTAAAATAATTCAGACCAATAGCGAATATCGTAAGGCAAAAGTGTCCTTTCAAAAAAGTAAAGAAAATCTAAAGGAAGCACTTTCTAAAAAACCCATATACATTAGTCAAGGATTTATTGGTGGAAATGATAAAGGAGAAAAAACAACATTAGGAAGAGAAGGTTCTGACTATAGCGCAGCTATTTTCGCAAACTTGCTAGATGCCGAGCTCATAACAATTTGGAAAGATGTTCCTGGAGTTTTGAGTGCTGACCCAAAAAAATTTAAAGACCCTACACTTTATTCAGAAATCAATTACCACGAAGCAATCGAAATGGCTTATTTTGGAGCATCGGTAATTCATCCTAAAACTATTCAACCATTACAAGAAAAAAATATTCCTTTGTTTGTTCGACCTTTCGAAAACCCAAAGGAGATTGGAACAAAAATTTCAAACAAAGCAGTTGAAATTGATTTACAACCCAATATAATTCATAAAAACAATCAAGTTCTAATCTCATTAAGTGCAAAGGATTATGAGTTTGTTGCAGAGTCGCATATTAGTGACATCTTTAACACCCTTGCAGAATGGAATTGGCAAGTAAACCTCATGCAGAATGGTGCAGTGAGCTTTAGTATTTGTTGCGACATGCAGGAGCGAAATTTCGAGCACCTAATTTCTGAACTTACTGTAAACTATAAGGTTAGATATAACAAAAATTTGGAACTATTCACTATTCGACACTATAAAAACTCGGTTTTAACCGAACTAAACAGCAGAGAAATTTTATTGGAACAAAAGAGCAGAAACACTATTCAGTATTTAGTGAAAAGCACTAATTCCTAAAATAATTCATACTGCTATTTGGAAAGTAATACCTGCATTGAATTCCAAAACTAGCACCACTTATAAATGAATCCTTCGTGTCGCTTAGATCTAAAATTAACTCTGTTTTACTAAACTGAAAACCCAAACCAACTTTTCGATTAATTCTTGCAGATATCCCAGCTTGGATATTAAGATAAAGACTCCCAAAACTTTCACCATTAAAGTTTTCCTTACTATTTATTACCACAGGGTCTTCATTCGTTAAATATAGTTGATAGTTTGTTTCACGGACATATGAAGATTTTATTGTATAAATGTATTCTGGCATCAAACCAGCGTATAAAGTTATAAATTTGTACATAGGAGGTGTCTGTAAAAAAGCACCCACTCCCAATTTAACATCTCTAAACACCTCTAAATTTTGAAGAGCCAAAAGTTGAACGGTATCTTGATTTGAATCACTACCTGAACCCACAAAATCATACCTATAAGTGCTTTCTCTTTTATTCTGCTGAAAACCAATATTAGTTCTAATTTCTGTATAATTTGCCGGAAAAATAACTGAGTAATTTAATGCAATGTTAATGTCTGAGGCATTACTAAGTTTTTCATCATAATTGGTAAAAGAAGCAGGAGAGTAAAAATTATATTCTTCTGCAATTGACAACTTTTCATTTTTGTAGTCGCTAAAAAGTTCTGAATAATTTTCTCTTGTTTCAAACTGAACTGAGCCAAATCCCACAGTGATTCCAGAAAAAAATGGTTGTATTTTGAAATTGTTTTTATACAGGCTTTGTGCTGATAATTGTTTGATAACAAAAGACAATAGCAAAAAACTAATTCCGAATTTTAACATTTACAAAGGTGATTTTTAATCAATTTTAGGGTCTCAGGCTCAATTTGGTGATAATATTAAAGATAGTAACACTAGATTGACATTTTTAATTCAATAATTAGATAAATATACTACGATTATTGTTTGTTCTATTAACAAAAGCCATTCCTTTCAATGTGCTATAATGCCTGCAGGCGATGATTATTGGTTTATAAATGTATTCTGATGAAAGTGAATATGGCCTTCAAATGCCTGAAGAATTTCAATCAGCCTTAGATACTGACCCAATGGCATTCGAACATTTTAAAAATTTGACTCCTGGAAAACAATGTAATTTACTTTATATAGCAGGTAATGTTAAAAATGTAGATAAGCGTATCTCAAGGTCAATTACCATTACAAAACATTTAAATTTAATGAATGGAAAGATCGATTTTAAAATACTCAATCTGGCTATAACAAAAGCAAATCAAAAATTTTGACATGAATAATTAGACATTATTCAAACACTTTTCTAAATTAGATGTATATACAAATATAAAAATATAAAAACATCATGATTAAAAACACTATAAAATTACTAGGAGTATTATTTATTGGAGTACTAGTTACAGCATGTAGCGGAACTTCATCAAAAACAGAAGCGGGTTCTGAGGAAAGCAAAGAAAACACTGGAGAAACAATCACTCACAACATAGCAACTGATCTAAGCACCGTAGCTTGGAAAGGAACGATGTTAGGAATGTATTCTCATGAAGGAACAGTTCCATTAACTGAAGCCTCTTTAACTACTCAAGGAGAATCAGTGGTAGGTGGAAAATTTGCCGTTGACTTATCAGGAATAACTCCAACGGATGCCAACTATGATGAAAAGGCTGGTAAAGGTCCTGCTAAATTAGTTGGTCATTTATCAAGTCCTGATTTCTTTGACGTTGGTTCATTTCCATCAGCTTCATTCGAAGTTACAGGTTCTGAAGGGAGTACCATTTCTGGAAACTTAACTGTAAGAGGAAAAACTAATCCAGAATCTGTACAAAATGTAGTTTTTGATAAAGAAACTGGAACTGCAACAGGAACTTTAACTTTTGATAGAACTAAATATGACGTTTCTTGGAAACACCCAATTCAAGAAAATGTTATTTCAGACGATATTGAATTAGCCATTAAGCTTCAAGTTAAAGGTTAATTTTAGTATGTTGCTTTATCAAAAAAGGCTTTCCAAAATTGGGAAGCCTTTTTTGATTTGGAATAAATTTTAGAATCTCTTTATTGATTGCTCTTCGGAGATTTATTTAGAGGAATTAAAACTGAAAATTTTGGAACTACAACAAAGTTTACATCCCAGAATTCCTCATCAATAAATTGATCAACAAGAAAAGTTGATTCTCTATTCTTATAAACCGTTTGTGGAGCACCCAAACTTAACGCAATCCTAGCAATAGAAAAATTCAAAGAACTATAAAGCTCTGGCATAGCTAAAAAACCTAATGTATTTCTATTTTGTATTCCATAATAATCTCCAACAATGGCAAGTCCTCCTTTTAATCTCATTCCTATTTCCAAGAAATTTTTAAACATTGAAAATTGTGACCCAACATTAAGTGTATAGTAATTTATTAATGCATCTCTTCTATTCCTGCCTTTTCCCAACGAGGGATCAAATAATATTTCTAAACCATAATAAATATTGTTTCCTGAAGTAGCGTAAAATGCTAAATTGACTCCCGAAAAATCATCAGTATCATCAAGAAATGACAATCCAAACTCAAAAATCTGACTACTATACTTATCCTTCAACGCTAATTTCTCACTTGGATGATTATTAGGTTCGTCCTCCAAATTCGGATAGAAAATCTTATCCTTAGAAAAATAAATATAATCAACCAAAACAGTTGGAAACTCTACTATTGAATCAGAATATTCAATTAATTCAGCTTTTACAACTTCAGTGTCTATTGAAAATACCCAGCCAGATTTAACGCTGTAATCTTTAAAAAATATCAGTTCCTGGGCTCCTACTTTTGTGCTAAGAATAAAACATAAAAGTAGTAGAAATAGGTGTTTTAATTTAAAGGTTTTCATACTCATCAACTTCAAGTGTATTTTAATTTAGGATAATTTCAAAGGTATTAAAAATAATAAAACATTTGAAACCAACTATTAAGTTCAAGTTACTTCTTCAAAAATACTATTTTCGAGGCAATTAAATTATTTAGATCAATCTTATTCATTAAAACCAATCATTTTAATGAAAGAATAGTCCAGGATATATTTTCATTGTTCATCTTAAGTAAAAAGGCTTTCCGAGTCTAAGAAGCCTTTTTTGATTACTTTTGAATTAAATTTAAAACCTCTATTTATTTCCTTTTTGTGTTTTGTTAATTGGGTTGTTAGTCACTAATATTTGACTATTACTTTATTATAAAATGTTTCGAAATCAGAACTGACCCTAACAAAATTAACACCTGTTCTAACTTCTAACTTAATCTCATTCTTATAACTCCCTGTATTCAATCTTCCATTGAATACCTTTTGCACAACTCTTCCTTGTACATCTATAATAACAATTTCAACATTTTCTCCAGAATGTGGGTTCATGAATTCAATATTTAATTGAGAGTTTGTTGGGTTAGGGAATAACTTTAATGATGAAGACCCTACGATCTCATTATGAGTTGATGCTATCTTATAAGCCACGCACTCTGAAGTGTCAGAACAATTGTTTTTTTCTATTGCTACAGCGTAAAAACCATCTTTCTTTGGTTTAAAGGTTTGATTGGTTTCGTTAGTTAATGAAACAAGTTGGTTGTTATTTTCGCAGCGATACCATTGATAATTAGCATCCGATTGATTTGCTTTAAGGCTATCTCCCACAGTTAAAATAAAAGTGTCAACCGTTATAATATCTAATGAAATATCGATAATGCTGTCACAACCACCAACACTGCTTAGCGTATCAAAATATTGTCCAAACATATTCCAGGTGTGATTGCCACTCGGACTAATATATTCATCACAAGACTCAACTTGCATTAGTCCTCTTTTTGGCCAACAGTTAAGTCAAAAACGATAATACTGTCACAACTTGACAAAGAAACAAGAGTGTCATTGTAAAACCCTGTTTGCTTCCAAATGTATTTACCACTATTAGCTTTAAAAATTATTAACTCTTGTGCCTTTACCTCTGTGCAAATGAAATAAAATCAAAACACGTATTAGGTTAATTTTCATTGTTAGACTTAAAAGTTTGGAGATTGATTGTTACCTCAAGCTTAGTTACCCTGCCTGCCATTCGCCCAGAACTTGGGCAAATGACATACAGGAAATTAGAAGTATCCTCCTACACATACTCCTAATAATGTAAATTTACGCATACTCCTATTTATGGTAAAAATACAATCTCTTCAATGATTACTGTGCTGTTAGTTAGTGCTCTTATCAACTGTTATCGCATTTGGTTTACATCATTTGTCCTTAATGAAATAACATTATTATGTAATTCTAAAAAACCTACCAAATATTCCTGCGCTAACTTGGGCGCTGTTAGGGGTTGCCTGTTATCTTCAGGAAAGTGGTAGGCTTATGTTTTATAAGCCGTTTCGTTACAATTGTGTTTACAGTTAACAGAATATTGAAAATCCGTTAACTGAGTTTTCATCATGATATTAAAGTTTTTCACCTAGCTTGCTAAGCTCTAAATAATTATTGGTCGCATAATTCATCATTGGTAAGGCAAAGATTAAAAACAAAAAGCTCAGTTTAATACAACTATTTTTCAATTTATTTAGATAATTAATTAACAATACAAAGCTTATATACTTGTTTATATGATTATTATGATTTCAAATAGAGCGCAATAAATAGCATATTCTAGAAAATATAAGATTTTTAATAAAATTGAGGGAGCAACTAATGAGCGAAGGGATTAAGAAATGTAAGAAATTTAACTACATCATTAGTCGAAATGCTTCTAAGTTCCTACTTTTAGGAATATATGAAATATTTTAATCGACTAATAATTATAGCGTTATCATTTTTGGTTAATTCCTCTTGTACTGAACAACACAGCACATTTGAGGGCAATTATTTTAGTTATGACTCTGATAAAAAATTCATTACTTTAAATCCTAAAAGTGGTGATACTGTAAAAAGGTCTAAAGTTGTAATACACGTTACATCCTTACCTGCAACATTAAACACCACACACAATTATTCAGGCATCTCAGATATTATATCTGGGTATACTTGTAAGTATTTAGTTAAAAGAGACTATAAAACTGGCCTCTTAAATGCTGATTTGGCTACTTGGTATTCGAAAGATTCGGATGTCAATAGTGTTTATTATAAATTAAATGAACAGTATTGGGGAGACTCTTCCCTAGTTTCTGCATTGGATGTTTTGTTTTCTTTTAAGGTATATTCCATGCCCCTAGTCAACAATTCTTACGCCAAAGCGTATCTAAAAAAATTAGATTCAATATCAGTTTCTGACGACAGTTCCGTTCGTTTTAAATTTAAAGACCTTACCATCTTTAATTCCTTGATGTCATTGGGCTTTCCAATATTGAAAGAGTCCTTCTTCGATCCTAATTTCAATTTGAGATCCATTTCATTCCAACAAGTAAAGAGCAATACTAACTTTGAACATAATCAAGAGCTGATAAATTCAATATCCAAAAAAATTAACACCCTAAATATCAGTATAGACAATTTTAACGAGTACAATGCTGGCGCATATAAAGTCTTAAACTTCGAACCCAAAACAAAAATAACCTTAGTTAATAAAAGCTATACCAATAGTACGAGTCCTGATACGATAGTTTTTACAGTGAATAAAAACCCAACAGTTACTAAACTCAATTTCCAAGATAACAACTATGACATTAGTTTTTCATTAGATAAAACAAATTTTGAAGCATTATTAAAATCAAATGCCAGTAGTGATTATAATTTTATCAAGATAAGCACCCCTAGTTATTGGTACATGGCCTTTAATACTACAAGTAACTCTTCCATTGTATCAAAAACTAAATTCAGGAAAGCAATTCAACTAATAATGCCAAAAGAACAAATTGCTAAACTTGTTTTAAATCATGACAGCAGTTACTGGACTACTATCGATTTTACGAATCAATGGTCTATGTTTAGCCCAATTAAAACTAACACAGCTATAGGACTAACTCTTTTAAATGAGTTTATTACTGCCAATCCTACTATCGCTGAAGCTAGTTTTAGCCTTTTGTACAATTCTGAGGATAAAGAAACTACTGAAATTGTACAACTGATTGTTGGCGAATTTGCAAAACATTCAATTAAAGTGGAAGCAAATGGCCTAATGGGCGAAGCATTGATAAGTAAGAGATCCTCAGGTGATTTTGAAGCTTTATTAGGAACTTGGGGAATGAGTAAGTACCCCAATGATTTAAGTCAGCTGTGGCAACAAGCTAGTGAGTCAACAAACACCAATTTTACCGGATTTGGCTCTTCATACACCGATAGTTTGCTAACAAAGATGAATACAACAAGTGATTCGGTCAAATTATTAACCATTCGAAAAGAACTGAGAGACTCAATAAACAATCAAGTTCCCTACATTTTCCTTTTTAATGATGTGCGTTATGCGGTAATAAATAAAAAAATAAGAATTACACTATTTAATGAAAAACCTTACTTTCAATTTAATTAGCAATTGGCAGATTGAATAAAATAATTAAAACAGTTATACTACAAGTACTAAGGTTTTCTACAACCTTATTTATACTATCGCTATTGTGCTTTTTCTTTCTCAATTTAAGGCCTGCAAATACTACTACCTACAAAAAAATGGCTAGTTCAAACGCTATAAATCAAATTGATACACTTACGTTAAATCAAGTTTCAAAAGAACTAGGCTTAGATCTTCCAGTATTTTACCTTTCATTTGGAACCCTAAGCCACACAGGTGTAAAAGCGTATATCCCATTTGTTGCTTTTCATCCAACAAATCAATATAGCAGGTGGTTATTTGGCAGCAAAACAGAACACTTTATTACTCCTGAATATAATGGACTTGTAAAGGGAGATTTTGGTAAATCTAACGTAAGTGGAAAAACGGTTATTTCTATTATTAAAAATGGAATTGTCTGGACGACTACCCTTACTATTGTTTCAACTCTTTTTGCATTTATTTTAGGTATTTATTTAGCGCTTTTCTTAAGCGTTATTCAAAATAAACTTGTTATTAAAAGTGTAAAAATGATTCTCTTATTTCTTCAAGTACTACCTACATTTATAGTTGCAATATTCTTTCTTATAGCAAGTATAAAACTCAATTTATTTTCTACTAATAACGGGCTAATGAAGTTTGCAATGGCCAGTGCAACATTAATGTTAGGAATGTTACCCTTTATATTTTTAACAATGCTTAATTCTATTCAAAAATCATTTACAGAAGATTACATTCGAACGGCATTTGCCAAGGGATTAACTTTAAAACAAATCGTTTGGAAACACATCCTACCAAATTCGATTTATCCAATGATTAGCATATTAGCAATAATTTTCCCATTTATTGTTGGCGGTTCGGCTATTGTGGAAACAATTTTTAACATTCCTGGATTGGGTGCCGAGTTGGTTTTAGCTGCAAAAAATGATGACTTCTCAGTAATATTATTTTGCACCTTACTGTCAGGGGTTTTAGCCTTAATAGGATTTCAATTGGCAAACTATCTGTATACAGTTACTGACCCACGTTTAAAGGGTAGAAATTAGTTGATGAAAACAAGGACTTTAAATATCGACCTATTTAAGAAAACATCATTATGGATGGTTTTTGGGTTAATTTTAATTCTAATTACCCCATCGTTATTCAATATTAGTTCTAAAACGTTGAATTACACTGATGTCACTTCAATTTATCAAAGCCCAAATTTCAACACACCTTTTGGAACCAATCATTTTGGTCAAAACTTATTACCTCAATTAATACTTGGTTGTAGAAATTCACTGCTTATAGGACTCTGCGCTACTTTATTGTCAGTTTTTATTGGCGTTTTACTAGGAACTGTTTCCGGTTTTTTTGGAAATGATTCCTTATCAATTCCTAAAAACAAAGGATTACACGTTATAGTATTGCTTGTGCTATTAGCAGGAGTTTTAATTGTTTCTTCACGAAGGCTCTCGTTTGTTCACATTACAGCTTGGGTGCCAAATGTTATAGTAGCTATAGCTCTTGTTTTTGGTCTCAGTAAATCCCTTAGCCATTCCATATTCAAGTTGTCTGTTAGCGAAAGGTTAATCTATTTACCATTAGAAAATTTAATTGTCAATTTCCAAGCAATATTTTCTGCTCTACCAAAATTGGTCATTATTATAGCACTATCATCGTTTATGGAAGCAACTATATTAAATGTTGTTCTTATAATTGGATTAACAAATTGGTTGCAGCATTCGGTGCTTATTAATGGGGAGGTGAAAAAATACAAGGGAACTGAAAATGCAATTTGGCTTTGGTCTTCAGGAATGTCGAAGTCCAGAATTCTATTTAGACATTATTTACCTAATAATATATATCCACTGAAGATCTCGATTCCTTTAGGTATTTCTAGTGCCATAATAATTGAATCTTCCTTGTCTTTTTTAGGCCTTGGACTACCATCAAACGTTGTTAGTTTAGGTGGTTTAATTCGTATGGGCTTAGCTAATTTCGACTACTGGTGGCTCATTGTGTTTCCCTGCATTGGACTCTTTGTGATTTTGTTATTGGTATTCAACATAGTTGGAAATAACACAAAAGGCAGTTAATCTTCAGTATTTTCTCCTTCAATACCATTTGCATGTGGAAATTCAAGTAATGCAATAGATTGAATTGCATTACCAGCAATAACTTTCATTTAAGAACGCTTTTAATTTCTCTAGAAGTTCTTTAAGTCGAGGTTCAAGAAAGTCCTTATTTGATTTATAGTACTCTTGAATTTGCTCAACCATTTCTTCATGGTCTACTTCTTCGCGAAGGCTTGTCCTAGGATACCCCGAGGCTGTTTTGGTCATTAGTGCGCCTAACAAAAGTATATTCAAATCAATGCTTCTATGTAATGGTAGTTCTTCACTTTGCCTGCTCCATTTATTACCTGAATGTCTCCATACTTTTAATGATATTTCTTCATCATCGTATTGAGCAATACCAATTGAAAGTGCTTTTATATCGGTATTCTTGCGGTATTGAGCATCTATTTTATCATAGTGATTTACTGATATGGTAGGTTGGTGTTGTAAATGTTTTGGCGATTCCATACTTAATTATTTATTGATTTTCTGTTTTTTATCTTAACCATTTGGCAACACCTCCATGGTGGGAGCATGTACCTCGTCTACTTTTACTAAAACTATAAGTGCCGTCTCTACATAAAGCAGTGGCTCCAGCAGGAGTTGTGTTATAATATGTTGGGGATTGAACTTTTTCACCATTAGTATTGGTGTAGTATTTTATAGTGCTTCCTTATGTTTTTGAATAAGTGTTTTTACTTGGAACTACCGTGTTATTGCTAAGGTATTTGGAATAAACATATCCCACTTTCTCAGCATAGGAGATCAAAATCCATTCACAATCACAACTTTCCTCCATTTTCACCTCAGTACCTTGTGGAATAACTATCATCACTTTGCTAGAAATGATTGGATCAGTTCTAAGATTTAAATTAGCCGATGTGTATTTAGAATTTGTTTGCGCATTTATTGTGAATACAATAAGTAGGTTAAGCAAAAATAAAGTACGCAAAGTACTACACCCACAATAATACCGACTCCAACAATTTCACTATCTCCATTTGCGCCAGCAATTAACCCTCCAAGAATAATTAAAAATGGCCTACTCTTACACCGCACCTCAATAGAACTTATTTTTTCAAGCATTACACTCACAATATGAGCCTTCCCCCATTCAACATCAGAATATCGAAAACGCAAATTCGTCAAGGTTATTAAATCACCATCTTATTTTGTGATAATATGTTCATCAGTAAGTAAATATTTTTCATCCATTGTATTGAACTTTTAAATTGTATAGAATTAATTCAATGATTCTTTTGAAAAACTAAATGCCAAGCCCATTTTTAAGCGCATTCATGTAGTTCAAATAACTATCTTTAATTGAGGAGTAAGTCCAAATGAATGCGCCTCCTAGTTCTTGTGGTTCTTTATTTGCAACTCCCCGCCAGCAATTTGTTGATATGTTCCCCATTCCTGTTCTCCATAATGAGTACAATTCTTCCATTTCATTTGGCGAACATTTGGTTTGAGGGCAACAACAGTTGTTGCAAGTCCCAGCAACTATTGGCACCTTAATATCTAACCACTCGCCTGGGTTATTATAAGTACCACCAGCGTAGCATTGTAGATTTAACCAACTTACTATACCTTCATTTTTTTGAACATAAGTTACCCAACTTTGCCAATCTTCTTTTGCACTATATGGCGCTGCTGTTAAATTAAGCCCACATTTTATTGCTAAAAGTGCTACAGAATAAATTGGTGAGTTTTGAGACATGTCTCCTCCTTCATAGTCAAGGTCTATTCCATCAAAACCTAAGTCGTTTTTTATATAGTTTAGAATATTTTGAGCTGCCAATGTATTGGTGGAAATAAGATTATCCATGTATTCTACACCGTTTGTAGAAAAAGAAATATAAAGTTCATTAATATTTCCCCCTCTAAGTCTTTGGACAATATTTTTCCATTCGCTTTTCCCTATATATTCACCTTTGTTGTTAAAAACGGGGTTTGTTCCATCGTTAAATACCAATTGTTCAGGATTATCAGCATTTTGGTTTAACAACGACAATATTGGACTAGTTAGAGGGCTGTTTTGCAATATTTCTACAGTTCGATCAGGATCAATGACCCCTGATGGATATAAGGAATTTCCAATATAAAGTGCAATTCTAGTTTTGTTCATTTTATATGAATATTTTTGTTTGTATTTTTCGCTAGATGGAAGAAATCCGTTAATAATTTATTTGCTTTTTTTAATAAATTCCGTTATTCCAGTAGTATCAACATTTGCTTGAACAGACCAGGCGAAATCCGTTAAAAGTTGATTTTTAAATATTGTATCTGAGTGACTTATATACGCGTTTCCAACATAGGGGGTATTCGAATTATTAACTTTGTAAAGGGAATTAGGATCAACACTTGCCATTCTATGGCAACTCATACAATTAGTTCTTACCCCTGCGTAGGTAGGCAACTTTTGTGTAGTAGAAGTTGAAATATAGCTCAACGATTTATCAAATACATTAGGTCCAAACCCTGCTTCTAAATAAGGATTAAAAGCATAATTAGCTCTTCCTAAAACATTAGTTCCATCATAAGGCTCATTAGGATTTACCATATAATAAGCTACTGCCATTGCATAATGTTCTGGAGCACCTTTCAGTTCTTTTGGTCTCATTTTTGCAATAGCTTTTGAACTAGGAGAAGGTGGATTATTTGCATCCGGTGTCCACCAAAATGTTTGCCACGTCCAATTAGTTATTTCACGGGTGCTTACATGCATTCCCACTAATATTGCAATATCTCCAGCCTTAGCATTAAATTTATTTTGCTCATTTTCAGAAAACTCTTTATTAAAAAAATAGGCATCCTCATCATTGAGCTTATAATGAATAAAATTATTTATCCCAAATATTGACCCTTCTTCTCTGTTGATATTAGTTATATCAACTGTGACTGATGTACTCCACGCGCTTTCTGGATAAGCCCTTAATTCTTGTATTGTGCCATTCCAAGAGGCAATTTTGAATAATGTTTGGCCATTAGAAGTTGGTAGAAGTTTAAATACAGGTTTTATGGTGATTGTATTAGCTGGAAAAAAAGGTATTTCTTTTTTCTGCTCGAGTTTACCCAGATTATACAAAGTTGTTGCCATAAAAATCTTATTCTTAATTGCAAAATCAGCAGCACCAGGGCTGTAGGCTACAGACTCATGAATACTGTCATTCACCGATTGCTCTTCACTTAAGAAATGAGTAAATTGATGAGGCATTTTTAAATTAGCTCTATTTGAACGTTTTATCGGAAGGCCTTTAATTGAATCAATCATTTCTTCTGGAGTTAGCCAAGTTTCAAAAACTCTCAAAGCTTTTGAATCGCTTGAAATAAATTGCGTTGTTTTTGAAGTTATTCCTGTCCAAATACCCCAACTATGCAAGTACAAACTGTCATTTTTGCCCGAATGAATCCATTGATTAATTCGTGAAGAATCCTCAGGAAAATGAAAGCCTGCGATATTTAATTTAGGAAATTCTGCACCTGATACCTTATTATAAGTAAAGTTAGACTCTAGTTTCGTATTGTTAAGTTGTTCCTTTTTGTTGTTGGAACATGAGAAAAAGATAAATGATAGTAATAATATACCTAAGTAGTGATTCCGTATTTTCATATTATTGATCTTAATTTGGCAAACATAACCCCATAATGGTGTTGACATTTGATTTGATGTTTTGAATAGTTAATTTTAAAGCATAAAACGGGCTCTTTAAAGATTAGAAAGAAGTGGTATTATTAACATATAGTTATTTCACCTCTAATTCTTCTTTGGTATAAAGGTGAGGCAACAATTAATCTTAAATAAACAACAAATTCAATATTATTTTAGTTATTTATTAGTCTAAAAATTATGGTTTATATCTCATCATTAATACTTTATGATGAATAATTTTGGTTAGTTTATAATAAAAATGTCCTATAATTTTTGGAGGATGTTTTTAAACAATTTTTTATTGAAATTAAAAGAATATGCTAAAAACTTCATCTTATTGACATCAAACCTATATCTAACAATAGTTTCAACCGTATAATACATCCAAAAATCTGTGCAAGGCAGATTAATCATTTTTATACAACTATTTTGAACAAGTTGTTTTTATAAACAATGCATATGGTTAAGTAAAAATCACTAAAACTAAATAAAGTTAGATAGAAAATACTTCGTTTATCGTCAAAATGTATTTAAAAAACTTATAGAATATTACCATTTTATTTTTCCGTATTTAAATTTCATCTATCTGTTTTTTAGCACATTACATTATTTATTTAGCAATTTTTAGCTAAATTTAAAATTCAATTGTTGTTTCAATTACCCATACAAGTTTTACAGTTTTATAATTCATAAAAACAATTCTTACAATGAAAAATAAAACAATTACTAAACTAAATACGAAAAGGATGGGACTAGGTTTCATCCCTATAAATAAAAGACTATTGGCAATATGTTCAATGGTCATATTTTCGGCTGGTTCGCTTTGGGCCCAGGCTCCAAGTAACAATGATTGTAGCGCTGCTATCGATTTGACCATAGGTGCTGATTGCACAACGGGTACAAATTTGAATGCAAATTCAGATACATTAACAGATGTAGATAGTTGCAACTCAGGTAATGATTGGGCAAGTGTACCAGACCATACTGTGTGGTACAAATTTTCTACTGGGAGTGCAGGTTCTTATACTATCACTACTGATAATATTGGAACTGACGAAGACACCCAATTGAAGCTTTTAAAAGGCTCATGCACTAGTTGGGATACTATAATCTGTGACGAGGATGATGGAATATGTCAAGCTGGTGGTTTAGCTGCTGAAATTACAGCAACTTTAGAGGCAAGTACTGTTTACTATATTATGGTTGATATTTGGAATACTGACCAAGGTAGATTCTGTATTAGCGTAAACTTTAATGATGAAATGCTTAATTACGATCATGTAGACTTTGCAGATAATTTTAATTCTAATATTTCAAACGTAACACGTAATGCTCCGTTCAATCAAGAGTTATTCAATTATAAGAATATCTCACAGGATGTTATTCAGATTGCGGGTGACGATTATACTGGTTGTGGTAATCCAGCACTACAAGAATCGGGAGTTTATTTTGGAACTTGGCATGAGTTTACTTATAAGAGTGACAGTAATACTTGGCTCAGTGTTTACCCTGCAAACACCGATGCTTGTGATGAATCAGAGGACATATTTTATACACTTCATTTGTTTAAAGGAAATCCTGAAATAATTAGTAGTTCAAACAACGTTGATGTAATTACTGGTCTAACTAGTCTAGGTTGTTCTATAGCCGACGGTCTTCGAAATGACGCAGGGAATCGAGATAAAGCTGCTGGTTCTTTAAATACTATTCCAAGAATTGACTTGAGTAATTTAGAACTTAATGATTTAGAGGAAGATAGTGTATATTATGTATTTGTTGCTCAAATGACACGTGCTACGGTAAATTTTGTTGAAGACACTGCATTTACTGGCGTTGATACCATTTTCTTTCCTGTACCAGACCCAAATAGTCCAGATGCTAACCCATCTATTGGAAAGTATTACCTTACATTAGAAGCTGCATCCGATGATAATGTAGGCATAGATGATACTTCGGCTGATATTTGTGCGGAAACGAATGATTTAACATTAGGTACGACTTATTCTAACCTTAGCAATGCAGGTATGGAAGGAAACATTTGGTTAGGAAATACTGGTACAAATTCTAATGTCCCAAGTCCTGATGAGCCATTAGAGTACGACCTTATCAATTCTGGTAGGGGTTATGACCGCAATTGCACAAATAACGGTGTTGTGCAGGGAACGTATCAAGGGTTTAACCACAACAGCGCACTTTACACTTTTGAAGTGGAAGAATCTGGATTTGATCCCAATCAAGTATGTGTAAGTGGCGACAGTGCTCAAATATTAATTTTGGAACTTTTTGATGTGCTTTGTGATACCTTGATAGAGTTTTATCCAAGACTGCTTCCTCCTGTTCTTGATCCATTAACTGGAGACACAACACTTCCTGTTGGGGATATTCTTGCAGGTATTTTAGGTGATACTGTTGCGATTATTGATGGAAATACTTGTGCTACAATCCGAGGCGAATTGGAATTAATTTTAGCTCCATTAAGTCTAGTGCCTGAAGTATGTATTCCTGTTAATTGTAGTCCACATGTTGAAATTTCATTAGAAAATATTCAAGTTGGTGGAATTGCAGGAGCTAATTCCGAAGGTCATCTAGTTGCAGTACTTGATAGCTGTAATGGTGCTGTTGGTGGATTATGGGGAACTGTTAATGACACCACAACTAGTCTATGTCTGAGATCTACCTTAACACCATTTACTGAAGGCACCTACACATTGGTTGTAGAAGGTAACGAAGAATTAATAAGTTATAATCTTACTGTAAATGTGATTTATAGACTTGGTCTTGGCGGCGTAGAATGTACAATTGCACCTCCTCCAGCACAAATTAAGCTTGAAAATAATAGCTTTATGTTGGATTACGTAAGCCCTGTTCCTGCAACCAATAATATTGAACTATCATTTGTCACTAGTAGTGAAGGAAATGCAGAGTTTGAAGTCTTCAATATTAATGGTCAAAAAGTTTATTCTGCAAATATTGATGCTAGCAAAGGACAAAATATTCACAACCTGAATATTGAGTCTTACAATGCAGGTATTTATATGTTGAAAATAACTAAAGGTGGACAACAAATACATTCTAAGTTCATTAAGGTTAATTAATTTGTAATACTAATAATTTAATAACTATTAACTCAAAACTGTCCTTGTAACCATTTACAAGGACAGTTTTTTAATAACATAGTTTTAAATTGAGCTAATTTATTGTTCATTTAGATTGCATCCTGATTAATTTTAGTCTAATTGGTCAACCAAAATTACATGCAAATGAGTTGGTCAATGAAGAAAGCACAATGGAAATAATATGTTGACGTCAAAAATAAAATAAATGGTTTCATTTTTTCCTCCTAACGAATAATACACATTATGCACTCGTTCCTAAACAATCACATAACTATTAAGAAATATTCTTTTTTTAAGTCAAAGAATTATTTGCGGTTCTTTATAATTTTTCTTGCAACACTCTCTTACGAAAATACTATAGCCCAACTTACAGCCTGGACCGATAAACAGGCTATAGAAATAAAGGAACAGTCTAGTAAAGCAAAGACAGATTTCCCTGTTTTATTAATATTGGATACGCAAACTCCAATTGCTGAGGGTAAAATGCAGAGCAATGGCAACGATATACGCTTTGCCACTGATTGTGAGGGAAACAATACAATAAATTACTGGATTGAAAATCATTTAGATACAGACACCAGCGAAATTTGGCTAAGTATTCCCGAGTTACCTGCCAATAGTACAGATACGATTTACTGGTTTTACGGAAACCCTGCAGCTAGCTCATTATCAGCATTTGATAGCATTTTTAAAACATCTCTAATTTTTGAAACAGACACTACGGTAACTGATACTTTATGGGATGATTATGACTGGATAGAGATTAAAAATGGAATAAAGGTTCGGGTGATATCTACTTCCGGAAAACTATCCATTAAAACTAGGAAAATTGTCATCAATGGCACTCTGGACGGAAATGGGAGTGATATAATCGGAGGTCAGGAAGTGAATACTGGAGGTGGGTATGCTGGAGGGCTGCCCAATAATGACGGATCAGGACCAGGAGGAGGAAAAACTCCAACAGGAAAAGGAGTCTACGGAGGTGGAGGTGCAGGATATGGAGGCAAAGGAGGTCAAGGTGGAGGAAGTTCATCTTCAAGTGTTGGAGCTGGAGAAGGCACTTATGGAAGTATAGCCCTGATTGCAATAGAACCAGGTTCTGGAGGAGGTGGAAGTGGAGCATATCAAGAGGTTGGCTTAGCATTTCTTGGAGGTAATGGTGGTGCAGCATTTTCAATTGAAGCCTCAGTCATTAATGTCAAAGGAATGATCTCTGTTAATGGCGGTGGCGGAATTGGAGATGATGCCGTAGGTTCTTCCTCAAGCGGTTCTGGCGGCGGTTCTGGTGGTGGCATTTTGCTAAAAAGCAATAAAATTGATTTAGCTACAGGAATACTACGAGCCAATGGTGGTGGTGGTGGCAATTCCGATGATGCTGGCGGTGGCGGCGGTGGAGGTGGAAGAATTAAGGTCTTTTATGATGCAAATTTTGCAAAAAATGCATTTACAACAATACAAATAAATGGCGGAAATTATGGAAATGGTGGTGCCCCTCAAGCGATTAATGGTGAACTTGGTACTTACTTTGAAAGTGATTCCTATGTCTCTGGTGAGCCTACCTTAAAAATATTAAACATTGCACCCTCAATAAGCATTAGCATATCCAATACAACAATTTGTTCTGGTGCAATAGCTACATTTACTGCCACACCTCAAAACGCAGGGGCTTCACCAACCTACCAATGGAAAATTAATGGGGGTGATGTTTTTGGGGAAACAGGAGAAACTTTTTCAACTACCCTACTGAATGATCAGGAGGTAATATCGTGTAATATTACCTCATCAAATTCTTGTGCATTTCCAGATACTGCCATTTCCAATGAAATTATCATAACTATAACAAATAGCTTATTACCAGAGATTGCGATTTTCTCAGACAAAGACACTATTTGCAAAGGAGAAAACGTAAATTTTACTTCAACTATTAAAGACGGAGGCAGCAATCCTTCTTATCAATGGAAAATAAATCACATCGATATTGTTGGAAAAACTGGTAGTTCATTTAGTACAAATATTCTAAAAGATAAGGACACAATAACTTGTGAGTTGACCTCAAATGATGTTTGTGCGGTTCCTAAAACAGTGATTTCAGATACTATTATTATTACTGTAATTGACTCGGTATTTCCAGAAGTTTCTATTACAACAGACACCAACGAAGTTTGTGAAGGAACTGAAGTATTGTTCACTTCTTCTGAATCAGGCGGAGGTTTGAGTCCTACTTTTAAATGGAAAATTAATGGGCTCATCTTGCCAGGAGAAATCAATAATAGTTTGATTATCAATACGCTTGAAAATGGCAACCAGATAAGTCTTGATGTAGTTTCAAGTGCTCATTGTGCTTTTCCACCCATAATCACTTCCAATATAATTACCATGATTGTGCACCAGGAGGTTACTCCATCTATTGATATTTCTACCGATACTACAAAAATTTGTAAGGGCGATGAAATTGTATTTAATACAATAGTAAATAGTGAAGGTGATAATCCGAAATATCAATGGTATCGAAACGGAACATTCATTGAGAATGCAACTGCTAACACCTACACAACGGATTCATTGAGTGATAAAGATAATATAAGCTGCATACTTATTTCTGATGCGGTTTGTGCTGTGCCCGATACCGTGATTTCAAATACAATCGTCATGACCGTTTTTGATACACTCACCCCTCAACTAACCATAAGCGTAATGGAAACTACGATCTGTGTAGGAACAGAAGTTACTTTTACAGCACATCCCTCAGGAGCAACTAGTGATTCTTCCTACCAATGGAAATTAAACGGTTCTAATATTATAGGAGCTACTGACAGCACCTATAGCACAACTAGTTTAGGCAATAATAACACCGTCACCTGTGAATTTTCAACTATGGCACCTTGTGCCAATCCAAAAATCGCACTTTCAAATACTATTGTTATGGAGGTGGTAAATACTTTAACACCTTCCGTAAGTATTACTGTAGGTACTACTGAAATATGTGAAGGTGAAAACATTCTATTTTCTGCTAATCCTGTTTTTGGTGGGAATAACCCTGCATATCAGTGGAGACTATATGGAAGTAATATTTTAGGAGAAACTGGCAATACCTATAGCACTTCTGATTTAAGTGATGGCGATGAAATTAGTTTGGAGATGACATCAAATAATCCATGTGCCGACCCAAAAACTGTACTATCGGATACGTTAACTATTACGGTAAACCCACTCCTAACACCAGAAGTTAGTATTATTGCCGATACTACAGTAATTTGTGAAGGTGAAATGGTAAACTTTAGTGTAAACAATTCCAGCTATGAAGGGAATAACCCAGAATATCAGTGGCTACTTAACGGAAGTGATATAAATGGTGAAACAGCCAATACTTTAGCAATTGATACACTGACAAATGCAGGTGAAATAATCCTTAGAATGACTTCGTATGAAACTTGCGCTGACCCACAAGAGGTGAGTTCAAATTCGATTTTCATTACCGTTAATCCTTTGGTGACGCCAGAAATTAGCATTGTTGCTAATACTATGGAAATCTGTGTAGATGAACCAGTTAACTTTGGAATTAACCAAAGGGTGAATGAGGGAGAAAGCCCATTGTACCAATGGAAATTGAATGGAAATTTTATTACTGATGAAACTTTCTCCACCTATAGCAGCACCATGCTAAATGATAGTAATGAGATAAACCTTGAAATGACTTCTGATGAGGTCTGCGCCAATCCTTCAACGATTGTATCAAACACAATAACACTAAAAGTAAATTCATCAGTAACACCGCAACTTACAATATCATCAGATATTGCGAAAATCTGTGAAGGTGATTCTATAAATTTCAGATTAAACTCGCAACTTAATCAAGGGACTAACCCATCGTATCAATGGCAATTAAATGATGTTGATTTACCTAGGGAAAATGATACTACTTACTCTGCTAGAAATTTAATGGATGATGATAAATTAAGTTGTTTGCTTACTTCTGATGAAGTCTGTGCAAATCCTAAATTTGCCAAATCAAATATTATTGCCATTTCTGTTAATAAATTACCTGTTACCAGTTTTACTACCAACCCACAGGACTCGGCCAAAATGCTACAAACAATTAGTTTTGAAAATACTTCTACTGGGGCAACATCCTGGAAGTGGGATTTTGGAGATGGAAGTACTTCAACTGATTTTGAGCCTTCACATCAGTATCCACAATCAGGTAACTATACAGTTGTCCTAATTGCTGATAACGAGGGGTGTCTAGATACATCTGGAAAACAATTGCTTATCAAAGATACAGTTAGTGGAATAGTCCCTTTTTCGCAAAGTAATCTTCTCGTATATCCTAACCCAAACAACGGAATTTTTGTAATTGAGAGTATTGAAGATCCAAATTTTCATATCCAAAAAATTGAAATATATAACCAAACAGGAAAACTAATCCATCGTATACAAAAAAATCAGCCTAAAGAGATTAAAGTGGATATAAGTGACTATACATCTGGTCTATATACTCTTGTAATTCGACTGGATAAACAAATCATTGTCAAAAAAATAGCTGTCTCAAACTAAAAATTGATTATTATGTTAAAATTGAAAATTCACCAAATACTAAATTTCTTTTTGATACTTTTTTTCATCAGTATAGTGCACTCCGTGAATGCATCAAACGGGAGTTCTGGAGAAAAAAACTCCATTCATTCTAATGGAATATTCATTGAAAATAAAGGACAACTAGCTGATTCCGAAGGAAATCCTATGGAAGAAATTTTATTTACTTCAAGCATAGGGTCTATGGATGTGTATTTCACCAAGAAAAAACTCATTTATGTTCTAAAGAAGATTGAAAACAATAAAGATTTAGATAATGTTTCTAAAAGTGACTTGTCTCAAGTGCAAGATTTAGGAGTTGTGCAAACATACCGATATGAGATGGCCTTTGACAACTCAAATCTCGAAGTTAACATTTATGCTGAAGAAGAAACTAGAAATACCTTTAACTACTACTTGGCCCACTGTCCTGATGGGATTATTGGTAGCAAAGGCTACAAAAAGTTAATTTATGAAAATATATATCCTGGAATTGATATGGTATTTTATCCTTCACAAGGTAGTGCTGGAATTAAATATGATTACATTGTTCATCCAGGAAGCGACCCTTCTGTTATTGGATTAATTCCTTCTGACACATCTCTGTTAAAATTGGTCTCCTATAGTGAATTACAATTATCAACCCCACTAGGCATTGTTTCCGAGACAATACCTGCAATATATCAGGAAGACTCTAAAAGTTTCAGAAAAGACATAAAAGGCCAATATGTGATTAAAAACGGAATACTAGGTTTTGAATTAGAACCATACGATAAAACAAAAAATTTAGTAATTGACCCCTTCTTTACTTATTATGGGGGAAATGGATATGAGTATGAGTATGGAATAAGTGTTACGGCAGATTCAAAAAATAATATTGTCATTACTGGAACTACTCAAAGTACAAATTTACCAGTATCTAATGGGATGACTCCCTATGCTGGAGGATTTTTTGATGCATTTATAGCCAAATTTGATAATACAGGTCAAATAATTTGGAGTACATATTTGGGAGGTACTAAAAATGATCTTTCAAATTCTATTGCCATTGATGCTTCAAATAATCTATTTATTGGTGGCGGCACTAATGGAAGTGGTTTTCCTGCAGATGCTGGAAGTATTTTTACTGGAGGGCAAAGTGATGCATTTATTGCAAGTTTTGATGAAAACGGGGTAAAGAGATTTGCAAAATACTTTGGTGGTACTGATAGTGAAGCTTTTTATGAAATTGCTATTGATATGGAAAATAATGTGGTTGTTTGTGGCGCCACTAGCAGCGGTACAGGTATGCCAATGGTTGGGTGCCCTGTGAGTACCTATCAGGGTGGAGATTTAGCAGGAGCTAACGGTGATGGTATAGCATGTAAGTACGATAACGATGGTAACCTAATCTGGTCTACCTACCTTGGTGGAGAAAATCAAGAGGTGTTTTACTCGATTGATGCAGATAAAGACAACAATGTTGTAATCACTGGATATACTGACAGTGAAAATTTTGTTCCTTCGTTAACTGGTACACTTTCAGGCTACCGTAGTGTAGTTGTTATTAAATTGGATGAAGACTGTGGTTACCAATGGGGTAAGTACTTAGGTGGGAGCAGTGGGAGCGGAAATGGAATTAATAACACAGGAAAAGGGGTTTCGGTGCATAAAGCAACAGGAGAAATTGTTGTTGTGGGTGAAACAAACAGCACTAATTTTCCTACAACCACAGGGGTTTTATATGAATCCCGTAGAGAATCAACTTTTATAACCAAATATGATTCCACTGGGAATATTCAATGGTCAACATATTATGGTGGTACCAATTCGGGGCTTGCAAATGATGTGGTTTTTGATGCAAATGGGGATATTTGGGTAACCGGTAGGACTAGCAGTACTAATTTTCCAACTACTATAAACTCATTTCAACCCAATACGGCGGGAGGTACCGATGCTTTTATTTCTAAAATAGGTACAAATGGGGATACTGCCACTTGTGCCAGTTACTATGGTGGCTCAGGTCGTGACGAAGGACTGTCAGTAGCTCTTTCCCCATCGGGATCCGTTATTATTGCTGGCATTACCCGAAGCACAGATTTAAACTTTGTTGATTCTAACTCACATCAGGATACTTTAGGAATATCAGGAACTGGGCCTAGTCAAGACTTCTTTTTAGCCAGCATCTGCTCCGAATGCGCCCTGCCTTTTGTTGAAATCCAGGAGGCTGATACACTGGAGATATGCGGTGGAGGATCTATTACTTTACATGCCAACGGTACAGGAGTTCTTTCCTGGAGTACGGGCTCTGTTGGTGATTCTGTAACTATTGGTTCAATTTCAGGTGATTCTATGGTTTATGTAACATCTAATACGGTTGGTAGTGGTTGTCAGGCAATAGATTCTATTTTGCTAAGAGTTGGTGGTGCTTTAAACACACCAGAAGTAACCGGCCCTAACATTATTTGTGCAGGTGATGAGATTACTTTAATAGCTAGTACAGATATTAGCCCTGTTGAATT
Organism: Sphingobacteriales bacterium; assembly: GCA_047632595.1. GTDB lineage: Bacteria > Bacteroidota > Bacteroidia > Sphingobacteriales > Sphingobacteriaceae > JBLIDK01. The sequence continues at coordinate 18,128 of JBLIDK010000013.1, read as the reverse complement.
TGAGTGGTTTGATGATGCTAATGGAAGTAATTCCATCTTCATCGGTTCTTCACTTTCTACAGGACCATTAAATCGGGATACTACGTTTTATGTATTAGTTCGACAGGATTTCTGCGAAAGTGACAACGAATTCCATGCCATTGATGTAATGCCTTTGGCAGTTATTGATATTTCAGGAATGACAGAGATTTGTAAAGATGACAGCACAACACTTACTGCTTTAGGTGGTGAGGTTTATGAATGGACAGACGGTTCAGGAACAGTAATTTCAAACACTAATCAATTAAAAGTTGGACCTTCAGAAACAACTAAATATTATGTTTACGTAACTGAAAATAATTGTAATAATTTTGACTCCGTTACCGTAACGGTGAATGAACTCCCTGAGGCAAATGCTGGTAGTAATCAATCCATTTGTAAAGATGAGTTTGTGTATATTGGAGCACCAGCTGTAATTGGGAATACCTACAGTTGGGTCAGCAGTCCTAGTGGGTTTACCTCATCAGAGCCTAATCCAACTGTAAGCCCCTCAGAAACTACAATTTACACTTTAGTAGAAACAATTAATAATACAGGTTGTGAAAATTCAAATAGTGTAACCATCACTGTTAATCCTACTCCAGAAATTACAGTATCAGCTGATACTAATGTGATATGTATTGGAGAAAATGTTCAACTCACTGCCTTTGGAGGTGCAAGCTATTCATGGTCACCAAATTCAGATTTAGATAATAGCAACATACCAAACCCCAAAGCTTCCCCTACTAAAACCACTAGCTATACCGTTGTGGGCACAAGTATGAACGGATGTACAGGCTCAAGCCAAATAGTAATTGAAGTAATCCAATTGCCCATTTCAGCTTTCACATACAAACGAACTGGAGGTCTTGCTATTGAAATCAATAGTTTGGCTGAAAATGCCAATTCTTTTTACTGGGATTTAGGTGATCGATCCTCTCGAATTACTAATGTTAGTGACACAAGTCATATATATGCACAAACTGGTCCGTTCACTGTATGCTTAGTTGCTAGCAATGTGTGTGGAACTGATTCTACCTGTGCAACTATACAAGTTGATGGAACAGTTGACGACATAGAAGATACAGCTACTTCTGTGAATACTGAATACTTTAATAATAACTTCAAAGTATATCCTAACCCAGTTGATAAAGAACTAATAATAAGCTCTACTTTAAGTAGAAACATCGAAACGGATGTTTCTTTATTTCTGTATGATATATCTGGTAAATTAGTTGGTACAAAAACAACATCCAGCAAATTTGAATTAATAAAATGGGATGTAAGCGAGTTTGAATCTGGGGCATATCTTTTAAAAATTCTAGCATCCATTGACTATGAAAGTTCTGTTAATATAATTATCAGCCATTAAAATACAGAGTACAATAGAAAATATACTAGTAATCCTACTTTGTTGGAAGTTAGAAGATATTTTAGCTTGGATTAATATAGTATCTCTTACTACATACAATAATTATTTATTTTTAAACCACAAATGAAATTGAATAATTTCAAAAGCAATAGGATCTCTATAAAATTTCCCCTCACCTTGCTCTATTAGCTTTAGGCGAAGTTGTTCTTGTTTTCTTGTTTTTTGAAAGTTAAAACCATTTGTATTAAGTGTCTTCAACACTTTAAATATTTCCCTATATCTAAATAATGTACTTTCTTTTTTTCTTCTCATTAACTCATACGTAGATCTTAGTTTAAATTCTACAGGGTCATAAATTTCTAATTCAATCAGAATCATAATTTCTAATAATGTAAACCCAATACTCCAACCAGAATAATCTTTGGTTAACTCATTATGCTTTCTTAAAAGGGTTAAGGCTTCTGAATATTTTTCTTCTTTAAATAGAATATTTGCCTTGATATATGTCCATTTAGATTTTTGAAATCCTTTACTTAATTCAACATGTGGACTTTTTAATGCTTTTTTCAAATATTGCTTAGCACTTGATATATCGTCTAAAGAAATACTTGCATTTATCAATCCTTCAAGAACTTGCAACCAGCTTAGTTTTTTCCTTGAATATTTCTCCAAGGCAATTCTAAATGCGTCCATTGCTCGCTTATAATTTTTTAATTCTAATAATACATAGCCATGCAATAAATTTGCAAATCCCGCTTTCAATGAATCATTTATTGCTGGATTACTTCTTATACATTCTAATAAACTATGAATTGTTTTTAATGCCTTAATAAAATATCCATTCATTAAAAAATAAAATAATTCACCTCGTAAGAAATGGTATTTGATGGTTGCCAAGTTTGATTTAATTGATAATTGCTTAAGCTCACTTACAATTTTTTGGGCCTGATCAATGTGTTTTTCGTTATGTTTCTTAGAATATACTTTTGGAACAAAAATGTCACGAGATAATAATTTTGCATTTGTAAGTGCATTTAACTTTTCAAGTGCAATTTGAATTTTTTCTTTATAATTTCTTGTGTTTTTTATATCCCCTTTAAATGAATAATAAGCTGAAAGCATTTCCAAAATATTTAAATATTCCATTAAATGTTCATATTGAAAACTTAGTTTCTCTCCTTTTTTTAATACCAAAAAAGCAAAATCATAATTTCCTTCATTCAAGAGTCTTTCCGCCAAAAATATATTTCTTCTTGACTGAATAAGTGCAATATTAACTTTGCTGGTTTCCTTTCGAGAAGTTGATCTAAACAAATCTATTTTTTCATATTGTTTTATATACAAAAACATATATAATTCATCAATCACGGCAAATTTAAAATTTGCATATGTTGTACTTGACTTTTCAGAATTCCCAAATAGATTTACACCAAGTTGCTCATCCAAAACTTTTATGTTGTTGTTTTTTGATTCCAAAATAAATTCAATCATCTGAATCTTGTTTTTGAAATTTGGTTTAGACTTAAAATTATTCACAGCTTTGAATTTTTTTAAAATAATCTCCAAATCTAAAGTTTCTAGATGATTTACTACATGCTCAAATTCATTCATATGTAACTTTTATTCAAACTTAGTACAATTATAAATATCTGAATATATGCTGTTTATTACAAATAAATATACTTTTTTTTTTAAATAAATAAAATTTTGTTTGGATTTACTTCCCTTAAACTCACACTACTTTTATTCTATAATAAAACAATACTTTTATTCTATTATAAGAACAATAATCTATACTAAAACAAAAATCAATCATGGGAATCTTAATTACACTTATAATAAGCTTAAACGGCTTAATTTCAAATAATAATCCTACTCCCTATGACGCATCAGTAATGATGTCCACAGATGGCAAGTCGGTACATGCATCAGTGGATTCAGATCAGGACCACTATCATCTAAATGTTAACGATGATGGCTCTGGCGAATTATGCTGTATTACAGGTGAAGAATATAAATGGTAATATAAACCAATATAACACATTCTAAGTAGTTTTTTATAAAAAAATAATTAGAAATTACTTAGACTTAATAGTTAAACTGAACCGTGAAAGTTTCTAGCGTTTGACGTTTAATTTTATATGTTGCTTTATTGAAAAAGGCTTTCCAAAACTGGGGAGCCTTTTTTGATTACTTTTGAATTAAATTTAAAGTCTATGAAAATTCACCCAATTAATGCCGGCAATTTCAAACTAGATGGTGGAGCTATGTTTGGTGTTGTACCAAAATCAATTTGGCATAAACTTAACCCTGCAGATTCAAACAACATGTGCTCCTGGGCCATGCGTTGCCTTTTAATTGAAGATGGTGATCGTTTGATTTTGGTAGACACTGGAATGGGTGACAAACAAAGTGAAAAATTCTTTGGCTACTACTATATGTTTGGGGATGATTCCCTAGAAAAAGGTTTCAAAAACTTAGGTTTCTCCTTTGATGATGTAACTGACGTTTTTTTAACTCATTTACACTTTGATCACTGTGGTGGAGCGATTAAAAATGAAAATGGTTTGCTAGTTCCCACGTTTAAAAATGCTCATTACTGGTCACATTCTAAGCATTGGGATTGGGCAATGAATCCTAACCCAAGAGAAAAGGCCTCTTTTTTAAAAGAAAACATCTCTCCAATTCAAGAATCTGGGCAATTAAAATTCATTGACAAAGAACCTAAATTTCATCCAAATATTGATGTTAAACTGGTACATGGTCATACCGAGAGCCAGATGTTACCATTAATTGACTTAAATGGTCAAAAATTTCTTTTTTGTGCCGATCTTTTGGCCTCATCGGCTCACCTTCCATTGGCTTTTGTAATGGGTTATGATGTTCGCCCATTGCTGACCTTAAAAGAAAAAGATAATGTTCTTAATGAAGCTTTTGAAAACGACTATAAGTTAATTTTTGAGCATGACCTAAATATTGAGTGCGCTACAGTGAAACAAACAGAGCGTGGTATACGAATTGAAGAGACTGGACCACTAAATTCATTTAATTAGTTCTTAGAATTAGGCAAGGTTTTTGCTTCAGATTTAGTCAGTTATTAACTGAAATCTATGATTTATAAAACACCTTACAAATTCTCAAAAGAAATAAAAATCTCCAGTAAAAATAGTTAAACTGGATTTGAATGATGATTTGAACAAAGCCTCACCAAAAAACGGAACAAATTTTAGTTAATTTTTATAAATTTTCTTTATCAAAATAGCACTATTTACCTTGGTAATGGAACAATTACCATCTTTTGATAGTTACTATTGAAGCGGACTATTTTAGATACGATTATTGATAACTAACTATCAAGATTAAATGAGTAATTTTATCGAATAGAAATGCTACCTTTGCAATCAATTTTAAAAAAGAGTACCAAATACAACAAATCATTTACATATGAGGCAGTTAAAGATAACCCAATCCATTACTAATAGAGAAAGTCAATCACTTGATAAGTATTTACATGAAATCGGCAAGGTTGATTTAATAAATGCAGAAGAAGAAGTTATTCTGGCTCAAAAAATTAGAGAAGGCGACCAAGCCGCTTTAGAGCGTTTAACAAAATGTAATCTTCGATTTGTAGTTTCCGTTGCTAAGCAATATCAAAACCAAGGCTTAACATTGGGTGATCTTATTAATGAAGGTAACTTAGGACTAATTAAAGCTGCAAAGCGTTTTGATGAAACTAAAGGTTTTAAATTTATTTCTTATGCAGTATGGTGGATTCGTCAATCTATACTTCAAGCAATTGCGGAGCAAAGTAGAATAGTTAGATTACCACTTAACCAAGTTGGTTCTTTAAGTAAAATAAGCAAAGCATTTTCAAAACTTGAGCAAGAATTTGAACGTGAGCCTTCTCCAGATGAGTTAGCTGACCTTCTAGAAACAACGGTTGACAAGGTTTCTGATACTATGAGTAACTCAGGTCGCCACGTATCTGTTGATGCTCCTTTTGTTCAAGGTGAAGACAATACACTTCTTGATGTTTTAGAAAATCAGGACACTCCTGATACTGACAACGCATTAATGAATGAGTCTCTTGGAAAAGAAATTAAAAGATCTCTTTCTACGTTAACAGATAGAGAACGCGAAATTGTCATCTTATTTTTTGGAATTGGAACAAACCACAGCTATTCTTTAGAAGAAATTGGGGAACGTTTTAGTCTTACCAGAGAAAGAGTAAGACAAATTAAAGATAAAGCCCTTCAAAAGCTACGTCAGAATTCAAGAAGTAAAATTCTTAAATCATACTTAGGCTAATTTTTAGAGACAATATTTAACAAAACAGGACTGTATTGAATTTATTCATTTACGGTCCTTTTTTATTTTAAACTATAATTGAAATCATCTTTTATTAAACTATGAACAATTACGAAAGCGAATTAACCAATTGGATTGGAAAAGAGAAACTTGCAATTCAACTAATAAATGAAGTAGGTCAACTTTGGTACGACAAAAGTGTTGAATTAGTAATTTTCAGAAAGCCCTTAGTAGATCAAGGCGCTAGTGAAATCCTTAATCATCATTTGTATGCTCAAAGAATTGCTGATAAAGATTTAAATATTGAAAACACTGTAAGCCTTGCAAAAAGCATTTCTAAGCTTGACCTTGCTCCTTCTAGAATTGATATTGGCCGCTTAGGATCTGAATGGATTGATGAACAATCTAAATTTGATTCGATAGACGACTTTACAAAAACTAAACTAAAAAGCCACTTAGGCAAAGACACCTTAATACTAGTACCTAAAGATGTTATTCTTTATGGTTTTGGTAGAATTGGTAGAATTGCTGCAAGAGAATTAATTACTCAAGCTGGTAAAGGTGAACAATTACGTTTACGTGCAATTGTAACTCGTACAATTATTGAAGGTGATATTCAAAAACGTGCAGATTTACTAAGAAACGATTCCATTCATGGAGCCTTTAAAGGTACTATCACCGCGGATGAAAAAAATCAATGTTTAATTATTAATGGCCAAACTATTCATTTAATTGCTGCAAAAAACCCAACTGATATTGATTATACTGAATACGGCATCAATAACGCCTTGGTAATTGACAACACTGGTGTTTGGAGAGATCAAGAAGGTTTATCTAAGCATCTTGAAGCAAAAGGGACTGATAAGGTTTTATTAACAGCACCGGGTAAAGGTGATGTTCCTAATATTGTTTATGGTGTAAACAACCACGATATAACTAAGGAAAACACCATTTTTAGTGCTGCATCATGTACCACCAATGCAATTTCGCCAGTATTAAATGTAGTTCAAAGTAAATATGGTATTGAAAAAGGACATATTGAAACGGTTCATGCATATACAAACGATCAAAACCTTTTAGATAACTACCATAGCAAATACAGAAGAGGTAGAGCGGCAGGTTTAAACATGGTTATTACTGAAACTGGTGCAGCCAAAGCAGTGTCTAAGGTATTACCTGTTTTAAGTGGAAAGCTAACAGGTAATGCCGTAAGAGTACCAACACCTGATGTTTCTTTAGCAATATTGCACTTAACTCTTTCAAAAGAAATTGAAAGAGACGAAATTAATGCAACTTTAAAGAATGCTTCCTTATTTGGAGAAATGGTTGAGCAAATTGAATTCTCTATTAGCAATGAACTTGTTTCTTCTGATATTGTAGGTAATTCTCATGCTTCTATCGTAGATGGACCAGCAACTATTGTTTCTGTAGATAAAAGAAATGTAGTTCTCTATGTTTGGTATGATAACGAATACGGGTATACTCGACAAGTAATACGTTTAGCAAAACGATTAGCTGATGTAATTCGCTTACGATATTACTAGTATCTAGACAACCTTTTAAATACTAAAGCCATCTTTTATATATATAGGTGGCTTTTTTGTTTTTATATTTGGGCTGATGTTAAGAATATTCATTGTATTTCTTTTTATGCTACTTTCAACATCAGGTTATAGCCAACGTTGTGAAGCTGAATTTACTTTTAAAGTGGAATCAATGGTTAGGCTCGTAACTTTTGCTAATAAATCTCAAGGATTAAACCTTAGCTGCCAATGGAATTTTGGTGACGGTAGTTTTTCCAAAACCAAAAACCCTCTTCATCTTTACGAAAGCCCAGGCTCCTATTTGGTTTGTCTTACAATAATAAATGATGAAAATAATTGCAGAGATCAATTTTGCGCCGTTGTAAACGTTGATGTAACTCCAGAATGCAAAGCCCTCTTTTCTTTTACTAATGGTGAAAATTTTAATACTGTCAATTTTGAGAATAAAAGTATCAACTCAACTGATTCAATTATGTGGGATTTTGGCGATGGATTAACTTCCTATACCTTGAACCCAACTCATATTTATGAAAACACAGGTACATATAATGTTTGTCTAACTATTACCAACGGAAACGGCTGTTCGGATTCGATATGCAATCTAATTATAATCGACTCCATCACTGCATGCAGTGCTAGTATTAATAAAATTCAAAACAAACTCTACCTCACTGCTAAACCTGTTGGCGATTCAACAAATAAACAAGTAACTTGGAACATAGATTCTTCACAAATAATAGAGGGTTTTACATTAAATCACCTATTCGATTCTTCTGGATATTACACTCTCTGCTTAGTTATAAAAGACACCATTACGGGATGCATTAGTTCTAGCTGCGAACAATTATTAATTTCTGAAATGAAAAATACCGTGGTTGACTTTAGTTTAGATAAAAAATATGATTCAAGAGTCTACCCTACTCCTTCTAAATCAATTATTACAATTGAGCTTTTAGAGTTTGGTGAAACTGACTATTCATTAATTATAACAGACCTCAAAGGGAACAAAGTAAAGCAGTATAAAACTTTAATAATGCCAATAAATCAATTTGATTTGTCAACTTTATCAAAGTCTATGTATTTTTACTATGCCATTGTAGATGAAAAAACAGTGGCATCAGGAAAAATTTTAATGTTCTAGGCAACCCTTTAACTTAGCAACTATCAAAACACTAAATACAAAACATTGACGCCTCAGGAAGCAGATTTAGTTAAAGCATGTCTAAATAAGGACAAAAAAGCACAACGAATATTATTCGATAATTATTCTCGTGTACTTTTTGGATTGTGCCTTAGATATGCAAAAGATAGATCTGAAGCGCATGATATGCTTCAAGAAGGGTTTATGAAAATTTACTCTAATCTTGATAAATTTAGAGGAGATAGCAAATTGGAGACATGGATGTATCGAGTAATGATGAATGCATGCTTACAATTATTAAAATCTAAAAAAGACTGGCTAGAATATACGGAAGAAGATGTTGAACTCGATAATTTGAGTGAAGAGCAACCTGAGTTTGAAGAATCGGCCTTAGGTTTATCAGAACAGCTTTTGCTTGAAATGATAGACTCATTACCAACAGGTTATAGAACTGTATTTAACATGTATGTATTTGAAGGGTATACACATAAAGAAATTGCGGAGTACTTAGGAATATCTCCAAATACTTCTAAAACACAATTAATGAAGGCAAGAAAACACTTGCAAGAGCAAATTAAAAATAAATCAATGGTAACTCATGGATAACAAAGAAAAACATATCGTAGATAAAATCTTTACTGAAAAGTTAAAAGGTTATTCTGAAGCACCAGATGCAGACTTTTTTGATAAATTGGATAAAAAAATAAATCCAAGTTCTGGATTTTGGGGTTCACTGCCTTATTATTCAAAATTAATACTCATTACATTAATTGCCTTTACAGGAATTACGGTGAGTGTTTTTGGTGTTAGACAATATTCAGAAAAAATAAATAGCATTAATCCAATTCAAGAAAGTTCAACAACCAGTGAGGTTTTAGATAAAACTCGAGAGCCTATTTCTGAAGCTACAAGTACAGGCCTAACATTGGCAGATACAACTAAAGTTGTAAAAATATCAGTGGTTGATAGTCCAAAAAACGGCCTTCTGGAATTTAGTAGCCAAACAGGAGAGTTTAATTATCAACCCTATAAGGACTTTTTTGGAATTGATAGTTTTACCTTTTCAAAAATTTTCTCCAACGGTGAAATTTCAGCACCAATGTTAATTTCCATTGTAATTGACCCTGAAATTATTATTTCACCAAGTTTTGAATACCAAATTTCTGAAACAGGCCAAGTAGTTTTTACAAACACCAGTACTTTTTTATGTACAGATAAATCTATTAAAAAGATTGAGCAATTTTCGTGGGATTTAGGAGATGGCACAAAGTCAACAAAAACCACAATAACACATCAATACGTAGAAAAGGATGAGTACGAAATTTGCCTAAGCGCTACTTTACGGGATGTTTCAGAAACAAGTTGCTTAAGTTTAAATACAAATAACCCGACAAATACTGAAACTAAAAAAGGTAAGGCAAATCAAAAAATAGCTCTTAATCTCGGAAAAGTAGAATCACCATTAAAGCTAAGCAATAAACCAGTTAACATTAGTGAAACACTTAATTTGGGCTCATTAAATGATTTAAAAATTGTGGCAATTGGAAGAAATAGAACTGCCATCATTGACACTTCAGAAAATGACAACACCACTAGTTTTAATAACCAGCCACAAGTAAAAAAAAAGTAGAAACAGAAGAAAACTCAACAACTGAGCCTGAAACGAAGAAGAAAAAAAAAAAATTCGCAGTAATTGTTGAGCCACCAGCTTATCAATACCCTGTGGAATTTCGAGGTTATAGCAAGTTTAATATCAGTGCTTTTTACAGTCCCGCCCAATCGTTTAGATCGCTTCATGGTTCAGACTCAACGTACATTTCCACTCGTAACACTTATGAAAGCAGCTTAAAAGGAAGCCGCTTGGGTATTATAGTTGATGTTCCTATAAACAAAAAACTTTCTTTTCAGTATGGACTATTACATAACAAATACGGAGAACAATCTCATTACATATTAAAACAAGTAAATGAATTTGGCGATACTATTTCCTTTATAAATCAGGATAAAAACACGTATTCCTCTCTCACATTACCTGTAATGTTTAGTTTTAATAAAACTAGAAAACCTGTAGCCTTTAGACCCGGCTTTGGCTTAGGTCTTTCTTATTTATATAAGGTTAAAGGAAATACAGTAAGCGAAAACTCGGAAGACTTAACCGTTTTAACAGAAAATTTAATAGGAAAAATTAGTGTTGATGCAATTTTAAGTTGTGCAATCGTATTTCAAATTACAGATGAATTAGGTATTATGATGAACCCATTAATGACTTACCAAGTTACTGGAGCAAATACTACTAACAGTAATGTGGTTTCTAGACATTATAATTTGTCTTTAGGATTTGGCGCTTCCGTTAATTTTTAACTAGTTAGCAATGTAGTTTAGATTATTTTTAAATTTATAGGCAACCCTCCTAATACTTGTACAATCAAAACACCAAATAAACTAAAAACATAAATACTCAATCATGAAAATATTAAGTACAATAATACTATTCTTGGCAATTACACTAGGTGTGAGAGCTGGAGGAGGTTGTGAAGCAAATTTTAGCTACAACGTTCAAGGTCTGGAAGTTCAATTTGTTGATTCTTCCAAAAATTTATTTGACACTACTTTTTACTCTTGGACATTTTGGGGGGATGGTACAAAAAGCAACTTGCAAAACCCAATACATACGTTTATCACTCCAGGTGATCACATAGTGCAGTTATCAATTAAAACAGTAGTTCCCGGTTTAACCGATACATGTTATTCGTTTGTAAGTGATACAATTAATTTGCAAGATCCTGCTAACGAATGTTTATCCCAGTCTAGCTTTATCGCTATTGAAGACACTAATGTAAAACGAAAGTTTCAATTCTACTTTACTGGAGAATCAAACACTACTCAAGATTATCAAACTGAATACAATTGGAATTTTGGCGATGGTTCAACTTCCACCGACCAACACCCTATCCATACATATAGTTTCAATCAAGATTTTATAGTTTGTCTAGAGATTAAAAATTACAAAGTTGGTAGTGGTTTTGACACGTGCTTTCAAACATATTGTGATACTGTTGTAGTTGAAACTGAAGCAGAAAACACGAATGAGTGTAAAGCCTATTTCCAATATAGCACAGTTGAAAAAAAGGCATTTTTTACCAATAGTTCAATCACTGCTGCTAATAGTACTGTTTCTTATATATGGGACTTTGGTGACCGTAGTCCAATATCAACAGCTAAAAACCCTACTTATACTTATCCAGCTGGCGGAAAATATATTGTTTGTTTAGAAGTAACTGCAATTAAAGATGCAGATACCTGTAAATCTACTTATTGCGATACTGTTGAAATATCGGTTCCTGCTTGTAAAGCAAATTTTGAATATTCGCAAAATGGAAATAAAATTACTTATGTAAATAAATCATTCCCAAAAAACGGTTCAACAAATTGGAAATGGAATTTTGGCGATGGAAGAACATCTACTGCTCTAAATCCAGTTGTTGAATACCCAAACCCTGGTCATTACATTGTTTGTTTAACAATATTTACTCCAGATGATTCTCAAATGGATTCATGTGCTGATACTTTTTGTGAAACAGTTATTGTAAATGGAATCCCTAAAGACTCATTAGTTTGTGTTTTCGGATATGTTTATAATGATAAAGATGGAAATGGCACAAAAGATGGTGCAGATAATGGTCTTGAAGGAAAAAATGTTCAAATTAATCCAGGTAAGCACCTAGTTAAAACAAATACAGATGGATTCTACAAAATGTACCTTCCATTCAAAACAGTTTATGAAGTAGAAGTTCTTCATAGAGAACACTGGCTTCAAACTGAACCTACTCTTCGAAAAGATTATAGCGTTGAGTTTACAGCTAAAGGTCAGTGCAAAGGAAATTTTAACTTTGGTCTTTTTGCCCAAACGAAGACTACTGAAGTAGGAATAAACATAATTTCTATTGGTAAAACAAGACCAGGTTTCTTGAAAGAGTATGTTATACATTACAGAAATAGAGGCAACCAAGAAGTAAGTGGTGAAATTAAATTTGTTTACGACAATGAACTTAAATTCTTGTTCACTAATCCAACTCAGACTACAAACAACCCAAAAACAAGATTGGTTAAATGGAATTATAACAATCTACTTCCAGGGGAATTTAGATCAATAAAAGTTGTTTGTCGAGTAGATTCATTTGCCACACTTGGTGACACAATCAGAACCGTTGCAACAATTTCTCCCGAAGAAGATTTTGTGCCACTAAACAATTATGCAATAAACTATGATGTTATTTCTGGGTCTTATGATCCAAATGATAAAATAGTTCTGCCTTTAGGAACCGGTGATCAAAACTATATAGGTCTTAGTCCTGAATTTCTGACGTATACAATTCGATTTCAAAATACTGGTACTGACACTGCTTTCAATATTAGAATAGAAGATCCTATTTCTTCAAATCTAGAATTATCAACTTTAGATGTAATTGCAAGTAGTCACCCGTATGATGTGGTTATTGGTGAAAACAATGAAGTGAAATTCTATTTCAATGATATATTACTAGCTGATAGCAATATAAATGAAGTATTAAGTCATGGTTTTATTACTTATATAATTGAGCCTAAAGCAGGATTAGTACAAGGTGATAAAATTGAGAATACGGCTTATATCTATTTTGATTTTAATGAACCTATCATAACTAATACCACTTTAAGCACTGTTGGTAATGATCCAACTAGTTCAATATCAAATTCAGACTTAAATAGTATTGATGTTAAAGTATATCCAATGCCTATTTATAATGAAGCAGTTATTGAATTTGATAATCCATTAGATGAATCTTTTACTCTCGAAGTTCTTGATTTAAATGGTAGAGTGTTAATTAACCAATCTGTTAATCAAGTAAATCACATCGTTTTAAACAGAAATGGACTCAAAAACGGTTTATATGTGTATAAATTATACAGTGAAACACAACAAGCCAATGGAAGAATTATTCTACAATAGCCTATAAAATAATTCAACAACATGAACCTTGTATCCAAAATAATGGATGCAAGGTTTTTTTATTGATAGGAGAATCATTATTTTTAAAGATTACTTATTAATACTATGAAAAAATTCATCTTAACTTTTACTTTACTTACTTTTCTATTTCAATCTTGGGCACAAGATTGTGTGCTATTTTCAGAAGGCTTTAACGGCTCTAGCGATTGGGAACAAATGCTACTACCATATGGACTCGCTGGAACCTGTGCTTTTGCTGCAGGCGCAGTATTTGGCAATTCTGGTACTGAGGATACAATAAGTGTAGTCTCCTATTTTGAAGCTGCATTAAGAAAACGAGAATTCAACCTACCAGATGGAGATTATAGAATAACTGTTAAATGGAGAACATCTGAAGATGGACCTGAGCGAGCAGATGGATGCGGAGGAACAAATTTTGACGATCTATTTCAAGCAGGTTGTCTTCTTCCAAATAGAGTTTTTGTTATAAATGACCAAATGGTGCATAATGTGGCTGGAGAATTAGATTTCTTTAACGAAACATTTACAGTTGACTATTCTGGACCAATTGATTCAATAACTTTTGCAGTTGGTGGCAATTGTGCTACAGCTCCGTTCAACACTGCATATGACAGCATTGAAATTATTCCTGGAAATAATCTTCCCATTCCCGATTTCTCGTATATAGTTGTGGGTAATGAAGTACGATTTACAGATCTATCTGCTAATATAGACGAGGGTACTCATTTTTGGGATTTTGGTGATGATAACATTTCAACTGAGCAAAATCCAATACATACGTATACGAAAGGTGGTGTGTTTTTTGCAAAACTAACTGTATCAAACACCTGTGGCGAAAAATCGAAAGAGCAGTTTTTTAATATTGCCTTAGGAATATCAGACAATAAACAAAACAATCTTCCAGTAAATGTGATGTTTGATATAGAATCACAGTTAATTAGTATTCACTCCATTAATCCAAGTGAAAAATACGAGGCCATACTTTTTAATTCATTAGGACAAGAAATTTATAGAATTAAAGATTTAATTTATTCTGGCGGATTTGGTGTTTCTGGCCTTTCTTCAGGAAACTATGTTGTGGCCATCCTTGATGATAATGGGCAAAAAGAAACACATAAAATAATTATTCCGTAAAAGATTCCTATTCAAATCAGTTTTTGAGATAATGCACTGTATCTTTGAGCTATGGTTCAAGTTTCAAATCTAACTGTTGAATTTTCTGGCAAAACCCTATTCGACAGCCTATCATTTATTGTAAATCCTAAAGATCGAATTGGTCTTGTAGGAAAAAATGGTGTGGGGAAAAGTACCATGCTAAAAATAATTGCAGAAGATGATAAGCCAACATCTGGTGAAGTAGTCGTTCCTGAAAATTGTTCTGTTGGTTATCTTCCTCAAGAAATAAAAAGTAGCTCAACCGATTCAGTTAAAGATGAAACTATGAAAGCTTTTCAAGAGGCTATGGACCTTGAAAAAAGACTTGCAGATATAAATACTGAAATTGCTGATTCTACAGAATACGAGTCGGAAACCTACCTAAAACTACTTGATGAACACGACAGAGTTTTAAATAGAGTTGGTATGTTAAGTACTAATAAAGCAGAGGGAGATGTTGAAAGAGTATTAAAAGGTTTAGGTTTTGCCGACAGCGATTTAGTTCGCCCAATGAATGAATTTAGTGGTGGTTGGCAAATGCGTGTTGAACTGGCCAAACTTCTTCTTAAAAAACACAATCTACTTCTTTTAGATGAACCCACTAACCACCTTGATATAGATTCTATACTTTGGCTAGAAGATTTCCTTAAAAATTACCCAGGTGCTGTAATGATGGTAAGTCACGATAAGGAATTTTTAGATAACATTACAAATAGAACCATTGAGCTTGTATTTGGGAAACTATACGATTACAAAGTAGCCTACTCTCCCTTTTTAATATTACGAGAAGAGCGTTATGAACAACAAATTTCAACGTTCAAAAATCAAGCGAAGCAAATTGCAGAACAGGAAAAATTTATTGAACGATTCAAGGCTAAGGCGTCAAAAGCACGTCAAGCGAAGTCAAAATTAAAACAATTAGATAAAATTGAACGAGTTGAATTTGATGAGCTGGATGACAAAAAAATAAGCTTCGTTTTTCCTGATGCACCTAGATCTGGCAAAGTAGTTGCCCATGGCGATGATTTAACCAAGTATTATGGCGAAAACTTAATCTTAAAAAATCTTCAGTTTGAAATTGAACGTGGCGATAGAGTAGCTTTTGTTGGCAAGAACGGACAAGGTAAAACCACTTTAGTTAGAATGATTATGGATCAATGTGACTATGATGGTGAACTAACCCTTGGCCATAACGTTTCAGTTGGATACTATGCCCAGATTCAAGAAAAATCATTAGACGAATCTGTTTCTGTTTATGACACCATTGCAAATCAAGCTTCTGGTGACATGGGTAAGGAAACTGCCATTCGAACACTTTTAGGCGCCTTCCTTTTTGGTCCAGACGACATAAATAAGAAAGTTAAGGTACTAAGTGGTGGTGAAAAATCTCGATTGGCTCTAGCTAGACTTCTGCTTACGCCTTATAACTTATTGATACTGGATGAGCCTACAAACCATTTAGACATAAGTGCTAAAGAAGTACTAAAAAATGCACTTCAAAAGTTTTCAGGAACCTTAATTCTCGTTTCACACGATAGAGATTTCTTAAAAGGCTTAACTAATAAAACATTTGAGTTTAACAATAAAAAGATAAGAAAGCACATTGGGCCAGTTGATGAATTCCTGAAACATCACCAAATAGAAACTTTTAGAACGTACGAATCTTCAAGAAATACAACTGATACTGTAATCGTTTCTAAAGATGGAAATTCGAAAAACAACTACCAACAAAGAAAAGAATTTCAGAAAAACATAAGAAAAGCAAAAAAATTAATTGAAGATTCAGAAAAATCGATAGAAAAGTTCGAAAAAAACATTCGAGAACTTGAAATAAAAATGCAAGAGCCAGATTTCTTTAAAAATCCAGATGAGGCAAGAAAAACAAACATGGAACATGCTAATTTATCTTCTAGTTTAGAGAAAGTTATGACAGAATGGGAGAAGCAAGTTGAGGCCCATGAAGCAGTAAAAATGGACTTTAAAAACGAATTTGGGGAAGCCTAATAACCTCTTATTGCCACAGCAGTGTCATGAAACCAGTTGAATCAAACGAATTAGGCAAAATGACAATTAAAACCTTCAGTAACGAAGAAAAGCACATGCTTGCCATAGTTATTTACAATCCCGTTGAAGACATAATTCAAAACACTTTATTCCGTGTTGATGTACCTGCTTCTAGCACAAAAATCCCTGGACTACAAAAAGCTGTGAAATAATTCACATTTTTCCGCTTAAAATCGTTTGTATCCATTGAGTTCTGTTAAATTTGTGCTTTGCATAAAAATAAAATAAATTGATGAAGACTCATTTAGTTTCTGGAGGTTGCGGTTTTGTTGGTCGTAACATGGTAAAACGCCTTTTAAAAACAACTAAAGACCGTGTGATTTTTATTGATGATTTAAGTGTTGGTACTCACCCTTCAACTTGGTTAGAGGTACCCTTAAACTCAAAAAAAGGAGAAAACATTGAATTTTACGGTCTTGATGAACGAATTATATTCATTAAAGATGATTTCAGAAATACCTTAAGAAATCTTACAACTAACGAGACTTATTTTGATGACATTCTAGATCTCAAAATTGGAACCTTTGCAGATGTATTCCATTTTGCTGCAATTGTTGGTGGTAGAGCAAAAATTGATGGTGACCCTATGATGGTTGCTTTAGACCTTTCCATTGATGCTGAATTCTTCTATTGGATTTGTAGACACAAACCTTCTAGAGTATTATATCCTAGCTCAAGCGCAGCTTATCCTATCGACCTACAAACAGAAAGTGATGCAATTGCTCTTTCAGAAAGTGACATCAATTTTAAGAAAATGGGTGAACCTGATATGACCTACGGGTGGAGTAAATTAACAGGTGAATATTTAGCACACATTGCAGCTAAGCATTACGGAGTTTCTGTAGCCTGTATTAGACCTTTCTCTGGCTACGGTGAAGATCAAGATTTAACATACCCTGTTCCTGCAATTGCTGCAAGAGCCGCAAGAAAAGAAGATCCATTTGAAGTTTGGGGAACTGGATATCAAGGTAGAGATTTTGTTCATATTGATGATGTAATTGACTGTATTTTCGAAGCTTTAGATAAAATAAACGACGGTACAGCGGTAAATATAGGAATGGGCAAATTGACCAGTTTCAGAGAAATTATTGAGTTATTCTGCGAGTTTGCTGGCTATAAACCAACAATAAAGCAACTATTAGATAAGCCTGTTGGAGTTTATAGTAGGTATTGTGACATGACTTTTGTTAAAGCGACATTAGGCTGGGAAGCCAAAATTTCTACAAGAGAAGGAATGCGAAGAGTATATGATGAGGCGGTTAAAAAAGCGTTAAATGTCTAGTAATGTAGTGTGCTTTGGTCCTGGACCAAAGTTTAAAGGCGGAATATCTAATTACAACACCTCCTTAGCTAAAGCTTTTGATGTAATTGATGGTGTGAATGTTCATATTGTATCTTGGACACAACAATATCCGGCAATAATTCCTCGTGAGTTTGTTGATAAATCTTCTAAAAACGACTTCCTAGAAAACACAAATATTCAGGTAAAGTACATTACTAACTATAACAAGCCAAGCA